>JAGYOO010000352.1 GCA_018399295.1 Candidatus Omnitrophota bacterium
CAATCACCGCTTGAAATTGAACCCGAGCAGTAGAAAGACAATAATCAGGGATACCAGCCAAAGCAGTATTGACCCCGGGTTTAGCACTGCCGGGTCCATGAAGAAGTACGGGTAAGCACCTACCATTGTTCCTCTGACCATGGTAATGGTCCAGTAAAGAAAGGGCTAGATGGGCCAGAATTTTAAATCGACAATTTTCATTAAGCCTTTTCGATTGAAAATCAGCCAGTAAAAAAGCAGTCCCGAAAAGGTTTTAAAACAGCCGAGCCCTTTTAAATTACCGGGTAAAAAAGAAAATCCGTCAACCCAGAGAACAACTCTGTAGAGACGGGTTATCTTTTTCAATATGGTGGAGGCGGCGGGAATCGAACCCGCGTCCGAAGGTCCAGCAACAGGAGTTTCTACAAGCTTAGTCCCGGCTTTATTTCTCGCGCCTTGAGCTCCCCGGAACAGGATCCCCTGGCACCAGCCCGCTTAAAATTCCTGCTCAAGCGGCCGGGCGGCCTCTCAAGCAGTAGACCGGATTAGTGTCACCCCGTATCTTTCCCCCGGCCGGGGAAAGAAGGGATGCGCTGCTTTAGATTAAGCAGCGAGAGCTAATTTAGGTTTGGCGTTTATAGCCGTTCCATGTTTTTACCAGGCCATGGTCCTGGACTTGCCACTCCTGCATCTACAACCCCCGTCGAATCCTTACGCCCCCTCAGTTAACCTTCTCGCTGTTTTTCGCGAAATGCTCTTTCCATCTCCCGCTTGCTGTCCCGTTCGGCAATATCGCGCCGTTTATCGTAAAGCTTTTTACCACGGGCCAGGCCAAGCTCTATCTTTATTAGTCCTCCACTTAGATAAATTTTGAGAGGGATTAAAGCGTAGCCCTTCTCTTTTATTTTCCCGGCCAGCCTGCTGATCTCCATGCGGTGCATTAAAAGCTTGCGCACCCTTAGAGGATCATGGTTAAAACGGTTGCCCGGTTCATATGGGCTTATATGCATATTATACAGGAAAAGTTCTCCATTTTCAACTCTGGCATAGCTGTCCTTCAGGTTGACCCGGCTGTTGCGGACGGATTTAACCTCAGTTCCAGTAAGGACGATTCCGGCTTCGTAGGTCTCTTCTATATGATAGTCATGCCGCGCTTTGCGATTGGTGCTGATAATCTTACTCATGACGTTCTATGCTCCAATGTTTTCAGGTCCGAAGGACTTTTTTTATCGTACCCTAATCAAGTTCAAATTGCTGATCCCATTTTTCAGCAAAGGTTATTTCCGTAAGCTCTTTGCGAGGACGGGCAGTAGGCTTTACTGCCGGGTGGCCCAGTGGCGACATTGCCACTACACGATAATCTTCCGGAATGCTGCATGCTTTCTTCACCTTTTCTTCATCAAAAAGGCCAACCCAGCATGTGCCCAGGCCTTCAGCATATGCAGCCAGCATGAGCTGTTGCATGGCCAGTCCTGCATCGAGCATGTAATAATCTTTGCCGTCCTGGTTGCCCGACTGAGACGG
>JAGYOO010000353.1 GCA_018399295.1 Candidatus Omnitrophota bacterium
GATGTATCTGCGGCAGATGGGCCAGATCCCGCTTCTTTCCCGTGAAGAGGAGTTAAAGCTGGCGAAACAGATCGAGGCCGCAGAGACTAAATACCGCGAGGCGGTGCTGCGTTGTCCTCTGGCCAGGCAGGAAGTGCTGAAGATCGCTAATCAGATTGCCAGCCAGGAAGTAAGCGCCGAAGACGTAATAAAAGATGATTTTCGCTTAAATCCAAACAAGATCACCCGCCGGGTAAATAAGAGTATTCTCCGGCTGCGGAGTGTTCGTAAACCTGAGAGTATTCTTCAGACCCTGATGGAACTTAATCTGGCTACAGCGGTAATTGAAGAGATCGCCCGGACGATCCGGAAAAAAGCGGCAGCTATTTCCCGTATCGAGCGGGAGATGATCCGTCAGCGCCAGAAAAAAGTCAGAGGCCAGATCCAGAAGCTGAATATTCAGAAGCAAAAGGTATACCGGGAGTTTGGTACACCGATTGAGGAGATCAGAAAGGTTCTGCGGAATATCCGGCGCCGGGAAAACGAGTTTAGTATCTCGAAAAAGACCCTGGTTGAGGCGAACCTGCGGTTGGTAGTAAGTATTGCCAAGAAGTACACGAACCGCGGGCTTTCGTTTCTGGATCTGATCCAAGAGGGGAATATCGGACTGATGAAGGCGGTGGACAAGTTCGAGTATAAGCGGGGCTATAAGTTCAGCACTTACGCTACCTGGTGGATTCGTCAGGCAATAACCCGTTCGATTGCCGATCAATCCCGGACTATCCGAATACCCGTGCACATGACCGAAACGATCAATAAGCTTATTCGCGCCTCCCGGTTTCTGGTGCAGGAGTTTGGCCGGGAGCCGACCCCGGACGAATTAAGCAATGTGATGAAGATGTCCGTAGATAAGATCCGCGCGATTTTAAAGATCGCGCAGGAGCCGATATCACTGCAGACTCCGATAGGAGAAGAGGGTGATACTCACTTCGGGGACTTTATCGAAGATAAGCGGGTTGTCAGTCCGGCCACGGCCACTGCTCATTCCATGTTGAAGGAACAAATGGAGCAGGTCATGGAAACCTTGTCGGAACGGGAGAGAAAGGTTCTTATTCTCCGGTTCGGAATCAAAGACGGCTATCCGCGGACTCTGGAAGAAGTCGGCAAGATTTTTGATGTGACCCGGGAGCGGGTGCGTCAGATCGAGGCCAAGGCCCTGCGCAAGCTTCGCCATCCTACCCGCAGTAAACGTCTGCGGGATTTCTTGGAGATAACTGTGGGCGAACACCGGGATTTTCTCTGATTCGTGTTCTGTAGAAGGATTTGAAGGGGGCAAGGTTAATAGCTTTGCCCTCTTTTTTTAAGACAGTAACGAGATATTCCCCCGGGTTGCTGCCCTCTGACTTTCGGTTGACAGGTTTCTCCGCGCGAATATTGACATTTTTCTTATCCACAGGTATAATCTTTTTATTATAAATATCGTTTTCCCGTCGGATTTTGATGCTCTTGCGGGCCCATAGCTC
>JAGYOO010000354.1 GCA_018399295.1 Candidatus Omnitrophota bacterium
AAAGACCCCGGAGGGAGGAGTTCCGATTATCAACAGAAATCCAACCACCCAGAGGACTCCGAACCAACGCGTTTTTCCGGCAATAATTCCGCTAATATCTGATATTTGTTTTGTTCTAAAATAAGACAAGATATTACCCGCAACGAGAAATAACCCGGCCTTTGTTAAAGAATGCCCAAGCATATTTATCATTGTCCCAAATACGGCGCCGCCCCCCAACCCAATGCCCAGCGTTAAGATTCCCATATGTTCAACACTTGAATAGGCCAGCATCCTTTTATAATCCGTCTGCCCTAAAATAAACACCGCGGCAAATAAAACAGACAGCAGGCCAAAAACAATGAAGATCTCCTGGCAATAAGACTGCAGCCCCGCGCGGACGCAGATTTGATACCCCCTTAAAATTCCTAAAAAAGCACAATTAAGCAACGCGCCCGAAAGAAGAGCCGAAACAGCGGACGGCGCCTCACTGTGAGCATCCGGCAGCCAGGCATGAAAAGGCGCAAGACCCATCTTAGTCCCATAACCGACGAACAGAAGCAGAAAGGAGGCCTTTAGCCAGGGGATATTTATCCGATCCGCGTTCTCCACCATTTTACTTAAAAACAGTTCCTGCTGATTATTATTCGCCACGACCAGAAAAAAAACCCCCAGCAAGGCGATTGCGATACCCACCGAGCAGATCAGAAGATATTTCCAGGTCGCCTCTAACGACCGTTTTGTCCGGTGAAAATACAGTAACGGCGCGCTTGCCAGCGTTGTCGCTTCAATGCCGACCCATAGCACCGCTAAATGCCGGCTCGCGATAACGAGAGTCATCGTCGATAGAAACAACAAAAAGCAACCGCTGAAGACAGCTTCGTCCGAGAAGCGCCGGGGTTTATTCTTTACGTCTTCATGCTGACTGCTTTCATCCGACAAATACTGCACACAATAAACCGCAGCCCCCAGAAACAAAACACTGGTGATCATTAAAAACAAAATGCTTACATCGTCAAAAGCGAACCACTCGCCTGAAAAGACGCCCGGCGGGTTAACCCTGGCCAGAAAAGTCAACCAGAAATGGATCCCCGCGCCAACGACAATGAGCCCCCGGCGGATAAGATCATTTCGGACCAGAAAACAAACCAGCCCTAATAAAAGCGGGATTATTATTAATAGACAGGCCATCTTATTGTTCCTGTTTTTCCGTGATCATGTCTTTAAGCTCTGATAGTTTTTCCGTATCAATATGATCAAACTCACGGCTGATATGAAAAATAGCGATCCCCATAACAAACACGGCCGCGAAAATATCCAGCAAAATCGCCAACTCCACCAGCACGGTTTGTTCTCCTAAAAAAACGGACCCGAAAAAATAAATACCGTTTTCTAATATCAGATATCCGATCACCTGAGTAATCGCTTTCATTCGACTGATAATGACAAATGTCCCGGTAAAAAAAGTCGCGAAAGAAACAGGCGCGATCAGCAGTGAGACCGGAGAACTCGCGTACAAC
>JAGYOO010000355.1 GCA_018399295.1 Candidatus Omnitrophota bacterium
ATGCTAAAATCTCATTAAAGTATGACCGCGATTACCGGACGTTTCCGAAAAACGAGGTCATTGATCGGAGTTGAGGCTGGTGATACCTCGGCCACTAATTTCGGGCTGGCTGTTGACATCGGAACCACTACGCTGGCTGTAAAACTGCTTGATCTGAAAACCGGCAGGGTTAGGGCCCGGGCCTCGGCGTATAACCAGCAGGCCTCTTTTGGGGCGGATGTTATTTCGCGGATAATCCACGCTCAGAAGGATGACGGACTGTACCAGTTAGAAAAGACCGTGACCGATGACCTGAACTGTCTGATCGCTGAAGTAAGCGAAACGGCTGGAATCAGCTCCAATGACATTACCGCGGCTGTTTGCTCCGGAAACATGACTATGCTGCATCTGCTTTTGGGGATTGATCCGACATATCTGAGGCGGGAGCCGTATGCAGCGGTTACCAATTTCTTTCCCTGTCTGAAAGCGGAACAGACCCGGATCAGGATAAATCCGCAGGGGACAGTCCAGTGTCTGCCCGGAGTCGCCAGTTACGTGGGCGCGGACATCAGTGCGGGGGTCGTAGCCTGCGGAATGGCTGATTCGGAACAGCTGTGTCTGTTCATCGATATCGGAACAAACGGGGAGATAGTTTTGGGCAGCCGGGACTGGCTGGTCTGCTGTGCCTCCAGCGCGGGGCCGGCTTTTGAGGGCGCGGGTATAAGTTCCGGGATGCGGGCGGATCCCGGGGCGATCGAAAAGATCATCATTCAGGACGGCCGGTGTGATTATGAAACCATCGGTAGGTTGCCGGCCAACGGGATCTGCGGTTCGGGGTTAGTCGAACTGCTGTCGGAGTTGTTTCGGGAGAAGGTTATCGACCGGTCCGGAAAGTTTATTTCTGAAGATGGCCCTGGTATGCGTCGGACAAAAGGGGGGCTTGAATTTCTGGTGGCAGGGGCTAAAGAAACCGGGACCAGAGACATCGTGATCAACGCGGACGATATTGAGAATCTGATTCGTTCGAAAGCTGCCGTGTTCGCCGCGGTTTCGGTTATTCTTCAGCATCTTTCACTTGATTTTACGGCTATTGAACGGGTATTTATCGCCGGTGGATTTGGGACCGGATTAAATATATCCAAGGCCGTGAGTATCGGTCTGTTGCCGCCTCTGGAGGAGAAAAGATTTTCATTTATCGGCAATAGTTCGCTGTCCGGGGCGCTGGACTGTCTGGCTGATTCAAACATGCTTGATAAAGTGGGGGAGACAGCCCGGAAAATGACGTACTTTGAGCTTGGTGCCGATAATTCCTTTATGGATGAATATACGAAGGCTCTGTTCCTTCCGCACACTGAACTGGAAAGATTTAAATAAGAGGTAATTGTATGGATTCTGTGAGTCAGAGTTATCCGGCCGCAATAAGTCAGGTTATCATCGGGGCCTTGAAGGAGCAGGGCGGCAGCCGCAGCCGTCGGGTAACGGTCGGTGGT
>JAGYOO010000356.1 GCA_018399295.1 Candidatus Omnitrophota bacterium
GTTCTCCTTGCCCGCCATGCCCTTCATGCCTGCCGAATCTCCTTTTCCCATCCCGGAACCGGTGATCGCATGACGATCGAGGCCCCCTTACCGGCCGATCTTCAGGCAGTCCTGACAGAACTGCGAGAATACCGGTCTGGCAAAGACTGCGGCTTGTATCGGGGATAGCGCTTCTATGGGACGCGCCGATGCGGCCTGCGGGTCTCTTGGCAAAGGATGCCGCCTGTATCAGATGTGTTAGTCTGAAACCCGGCAGAACTGTTAGAAGACGGTTAATTGGCCAGACTAAGCCGCACTTCGATCTTTTGTTCGCCCGAAACTAGTTCCTGGGACACTGTGCTATCGGTTCCACCGATAGCACCAGTGGAATGACCAATGCAGATAGGTACGGACGAAGTGGACCGCCGTTACCGGTCTGCAATCGCGCAAGGAATGTGCGATTTGCCCGTGGCAGAACTGCCGGGCGGAGGGGTGGGAATCGAGACACCTGGTAGGGATGGTCCACGGTTGTTACCGGTCAAAAGGAGAAGGCAAATGCACGGACGTTTTCTTGCCTGGCCAGCCTGTACGCTGGCCGTATTGATCGCTGGTGGCCCATCAGCTACCGCGATCGCCCAACAGGGGATGGCACCCGCCTATTCCGGGTACCCCGTAACGGAGGATACCCTTACCGCGGAGCCGGGCCATCGGTTTTCGACTCCGAGTTACCATCCGGTTTCGAACAGCCTGATGAGTATGGATGAGTATCAGTCGCTAGCAGATGGCGATTGGACTTTTAAATATGCGTCAGTGAAAGGTAAGAAATAAGAAGGAATTAATAAGACAGTTCCGAATAAAACAAATAGATCGTAGTTTAATATATAATAAGGAGATAAAAAATGGCAGTTATTACACCAGTTGGACAAGTTGGACAAGTTGGCTTTGATTGGGTTCCAAAAGATCCTAAAAAAGAAATGGTTAAAACGGCTTCTACCAACGATGAATCCGCCGAAGTATCTACTAAGGGAACAGCCCCTAAAGCTCAAAAAGTTGTAGAGGCAAAAACCGATAAGGATTTACTTTATGCAATCGCTAAGAAAGTGGTTAAGGCTCAGTTTGATGACACCGAAGTCGATGACACAGATGATGATGATTACGATGGTACAATGGATGAAGTAGAAGAAATTTCTGATGAAATTGACGACGTTGTTGAAGACGTTACAGATGATGCGACTGAAGATGCGATTGAAGAAGATTCTGGAGGAGACGTTCAGGAGGCTGTAGCTGAGTTGGTTGAGAAAGCCGAAGCAGCAGATCAGGTTGCAGAATCAGTACAGAACGCTGTATCAAAGGTTGAGGAAGCTGTTGAAGGTGTTAAGGACGCTATCGGAGGAGTTTCTGAAGATATTGTTGATGAATTTCCTGAAGCTTCAGACGAAGCAATTATTGAAGTCGATATAGTTGATGAAGAGCC
>JAGYOO010000357.1 GCA_018399295.1 Candidatus Omnitrophota bacterium
ATCGAAGGCCCCCGGCTCAAAAAATCCTCCCGGGTCCTGATCGTGGATGACGTAATCACCACCGGTTCTTCAACCATTCAGGCTATTGAAGCAGTACGTGAAACCAAAGCGAAAATCGTCCGGGTCATGGCTGTCGTCGACCGTCAGGAAGGGGCCGGGGAAACAATCCAATCGCGGTTCGGCCTGAAGCTGGAATCCCTGTTTACGATTAAAGACTTTAAAATTTAAAAGGAGCTGGTTATGGATGTAGTTGGAGTAATCCCGATCCGGTACGGATCCACACGCCTGGCGGCCAAAGCCCTTGCCGACATCCTGGGAAAGCCGATGATCCAGCACATCTACGAAAATTCCCTGCGGGCCAAGGTCCTGGACGATCTGATTATCGCGACTGATGACGAACGGATAAAAGAATCCGTAGAATCCTTTGGGGGAAAGGCCGTCCTAACATCCCGCGAACACTCTTCCGGAACCGAACGCCTGACTGAGGTTGTCTTTGATCTGGATGTTAAAATAATCGTAAACATCCAAGGAGATGAGCCTCTCGTCCATCCCTCGATGATAAACGACGCTGCCTACGCCCTGCTGGATGACGAACAGCAGGTCATGGCCTCGCTGATGTACCCAATCGAAGATGAACAGGAGTTTCAAGACCCGAATACGGTAAAGGTGGTTACAGACAAGGACGGATTTGCGTTATACTTTTCCCGGTCAAATATACCAAACCGTTTTCGGAAACAGGAAGTAATCGGGTATAAACATATCGGGATCTACGCGTACACAAAAGATTTCCTTTTGACTTTTAAAGGTCTGCGGCCGACTCCTTTAGAAGAGGCCGAGGGGCTGGAGCAGCTCCGGGTTCTTGAACACGGGCATCGAATCAAAATGATAAAAACATCCTATCCCTCTATCGGGGTCGACACGGAAGAGGATCTGCAGCGCGTAATCGACTACCTGAAAACCCGGCCGATTTAAACCGACATTTCTCTTCTCTCGGATTCACGTTCTTCCAGAAGAAGCCCGGCCTGAGAGGCCTGTTCCCGCGGCACCGAGAGATAATACCGGCTGGCTACAGTGTTTATCGGCAATCCCCAGAAAAAATGAGAACTTCGGAGACGACAGGAGATATTTTTTGAGTTAAGAAACTGACACTTGATCTTTGCCGCCGCTTCTTCGATTTCCACGCGAAGAAGCACATTCTCTTCCCCTTCCTTTTGAAAAAAGCTTAGCTGATTTTTCAGATCATAGGCCAGTCCCACCAGGATTATAATACCAAAAGAACCGAACATCCCGGTGCTTACGAACGGGACATTCAGGCTCAGCGGCAGAACCAAAGGAAAAAAGTAGACCGCGACAAGCACCGGAAGACACGCCAAGGCGCAGATAAGAGCGGACTGGTGGAGTTTATGCTCAAAGGTCTTCCCGGAAACAGGCCGGCATTTGT
>JAGYOO010000358.1 GCA_018399295.1 Candidatus Omnitrophota bacterium
CATAAGCCGTTATTTTAGCATAGCCTTCCATTGGAGTAAAGCACATCTTGATGCTCGCTTCGCTCGCGTATGCTCGCCGTCGCTGCGCTTAGCACGTTCGCCTTCGGCTCACTGGAGCTCGGAGGCCGGTCGTTCGTTCCGAACTCCCTTGGAGCACGCTCACTGTGTTCGCTGGAGTAGGATGTATTGTTGAATTTCTTATTGTTTTCTATGCTCGCGCCTGCGAGCATCACTCCGAGCTCCAGCGAGCAAAGCGAGCGTGCTCCGAGCTCCAGTGAGCCGCAGGCGAACGTGCTAAGCGTAGCGACGGCGAACGTGCTAAGCGAAGCGACGGTGAACGTGCTAAGCGGAGCGACGGCGAGCGTGCTAGCAAGGCGCGAAGCGCCTCACAAGTGAGCCGAAGGCGAACGTACACACAGCTCACAGCACATAGCTGCGAGCGCAGCGAGCTAAGTCCTCATAGCACAAAGCACATAGCGTCGCGAAGCGACAAAACACATAGCACATAGCAAGTATCTCAAGTGAACGCAGTGAGCGTCCACATAGCACATAGCTCATAGCGGCGCTTCAGCGCCTTCTCTGCCCTCTGCTCTCTCTACTCATTAGCTAATGAGCTTATGAGCTAAGATGCTTGCCTTATAACTAATGCGTCCCGTGGCGCCTTAGGAAGCGCAGAAGCAGGCTTACGTTTTGGTTTTTCCGTGAAGTGCTACCCTGAAATCCCCTTTTAGGGGCTGGGGGTCTTTCAGGAAACAACCGAAACGTTCGCTCCGAGCACTCCGTGCGCCTGCTTTCTTTGGTTACTTTTCCCAGGGTAAAATTTACCCCACGGGTAAATTTCCCTGCTGGACGCCATTAGCGGTCATTTATTTAAGTAACCCGGGGTTAAGGGGCGGAGCGCCCTTACTTCTATCTTTTCCTAAGATGCTAAAATGCCAAGATGCTGTGCGCGACGCGCACATCTTCTATCTTCTTCGCAAGCGAACAAAGTGGAGCGTCCACAAAGCCCATAGCTCAAAGCCGCGCGAAGCGGAACTAAGATGCTAAGATGCTGGCACGAAGTGCCTCACTCCGAGCTATCTTCTCAGTCTTCAGACTTCCGTTCTCTGTGTTCTCTGTGTCCTCTGTGGTTTAAATTTTTATCTTCTGACTTCCGACCTCTGACTTCCGACTTCCGTCTTCTATTCTCCTAAGACGCTAAGATGCTGTGCGCAACGCGCACATCTTCTATCTTTTCCTAAGATGCTAAAATGCTAAGATGCTGCTCATGAGCTTATGAGCTTATGAGCTTATGAGCTAAGTAGCTACTTAAAGTGCACAAACAACCTTCCCCAGTTCTTACTGTCTTTTTCGACCCGGTGATACTTCTCGCGGATACGCTTTTGATCCAGAAAGCGCAGCA
>JAGYOO010000359.1 GCA_018399295.1 Candidatus Omnitrophota bacterium
GTGCCATTACTGACGGAGTTTTTTCCATAATCCCCCCTGGAAGACCCGCGAAGCAGAATAATATCAAAGGGGGAAGTATGCGTAAAAGGTTGTTATTAATCACTGCCGGCTTATTCGGCGTGATGTTCTGCGGGCTGATCAGCCTGCCGGAATGTCAGGCCGCTGCGCCGGTAATTTTTTATTCAGACCTTGTCTCCGGACCGAACAGCGGCGGACAGGATGATAAAGGGGTCTGGGTCACGATCAACGGAAAGAACTTTGGCGATAAGCAGGGTTCTTCCAGCGTGAGCATTGGCGGCGGTCACGCGGATAATTATCCGGTCTGGACAGACACTCAGGTTACGTTTCAGCTTGGACCGAAGGCAAAGACAGGCAGTATCGTGCTGACTACGCCGGAGGGAAAGTCCAACGGGGTCGCGTTTAAGGTCCGGCCGGGCGCTATCTTCTGCGTGGATGCCAGTTCATCCGCGGACCCGGGATACGGGTCGTTCGTCAGCCCGTGGCGGAGCCCGCGCAGTTTTTATGAAAACATGAAGCCCGGAGATACCTGCTATTTCCGCAAGGGGACTTACTCCGGTAAGTACGGTAATCAGGGCTGGCATCACCAGGTGTCATTTGAGAGCAGTTCTCCAAGCGGCCAGCCGGGGAATGAGATTGCCTGGGTGGCCTATCCCGGAGAAAAACCCAGGTTCCAGGCCTCGACCGGGGATATTCAGGGGAATTTCGATCTGGCCTTTGAAAAAAGCTACTATGTGATCGCCGGGTTTGAACTATACTCTCTCGGAGGCCGTTCCAGCGTCTCCAGTACCGGTACCGGAAACCGGATCATTAATAACTTCTGCAAGCAGGATTCGACCTTCGCCTACGGCATAATCGGTCCGCACGTGGGTAACGGAACAAGGATCTACGGCAATACCCTTACCGGGCAGACCAGTGGAAATAAACTAGCTCACGCCCTGTATATGGGATACGGCGCCAGTAATGTCGATTTCGGCTGGAACCATATTTACGGAAACAATGTCGGCGCCGGCCCGCTTATCTCCAATCATACCGACGGCGGAGAGTATCTCTTCGCGAACAACAAGTTCCACGACAATATCATAGATGGCGGCGGACATCCCGCCCGGGCGATCGGGTTCGCGGAACAGGCCAGGGGGTCATCGGCCGAGGTTTATAACAACCTTATAATCGGCTGCGGAGGAAAAGTCAGCTGGGACGCCTGCGTTTATGTCAACTCCGGTAAGCTGGAGTTGTACAATAATACGTTTTATAACATCAAAAGGGCCTCCGGCGGATACGCGGTGAGAATTGACGATAACGCGGAAGATGTGAGGATTCGGAACAATATTTTCCACGTGGCTGACGGCGCGGGCAAGGGTTATATA
>JAGYOO010000036.1 GCA_018399295.1 Candidatus Omnitrophota bacterium
TCCATAACAATTTTGGACTCTACCAGTAAATCCAATCTTAAGTCTCCCACCATTTCTCTATTGTAGAAAACTGGAAACACTTTTTCCGTCTCATACTTAAGCTGTGCTTCTTTCAAAGCCAATTTTACGGAATTATGGTATATCTGCTCCTTAAAACCCGGGCCCAACTCGGAATGAACCTTATAGCAACAACCAATCACCCTCTCCGTCAAAGGGTCCTTTTGATGACTGCCATACTTTACAATAACTTCCTCTCTAACCATAGAATCTCTTTTGTAATTCGATAATAATCTATATAATCAAATCTTCTATAATCTGTGTAATCGGTATTAATCTGTGTAATCAAATTTTGATCTTTTTCTTTTTTGCTGGGATGGTGAAAAGTATGGATAAGAAAACCGTTTATTACATTATGGCCGGCGGGGAGGGGATGCGGTTGTGGCCCTTGAGCCGGTCTGAGTTTCCCAAGCAGCTGCACAATGTTCTGGGCAACCAGTCTTTGTTCCAGCAGGCCCTGAAACGGGTGCTGGCGCTTACGGGGCCGGAGAATATCCTTATTGGTACCCGTCAGGATCTGTTTTTCTCCATAAAAGAACAGTGGGAAAGTCTGGTTAAGAAAGTCCCTGCCCGGCTTATCCTGGAACCGGTCAGCCGCAATACTGCCCCGGCAGTGGCCCTGGCGGCCTTGGCCTGCCGGGAGCTGTACGGGGAAGATATCGTCATGGTCTGCCTTTCCGCTGATCATGTTATCCGCGATATGCCGAATTACCGCAAGGCTGTCCATCAGGCTGAACTCGTGGCCCGGGACGGGGCGATTGTTACCTTTGGGATCAAACCTACCTATCCGGAGACCGGATATGGATACATTAAACTGGGTAAACGTCTGGGCAAAGATGTCTTTGTTGTTGATGAGTTCAAGGAGAAACCTGATCCGGAAACCGCCGTCCGTTACCTGAAAGACAAGAAGTATCTTTGGAACAGCGGTATGTTCGTGTTCAGCGTCAAGACGGTCAGCACGGCGTTAAAGGAATTCGCGCCCGAGGTCTGGAATGCCGCCCAGCGGATCTGGAGCCAGCGGCGGGAAAAGAATAACGGGATATTTTTCCCTGTAAGCCGCTTTCGCCGGATTCCCGGAATCTCATTTGATTACGCGGTAATGGAAAAAGCAAAGAGTCGCTCCGTGATCAAGGCCGGATTTACCTGGTGCGATGTCGGATGCTGGAGTATGGTTTACGAGATGTCCCGCAAGGACGGAGACGGCAATGTTTTTTCCGGCGACGTATACGGTGTGGATACTCGGAATTCGTTTATCCGTTCGGAAAAAAGGGCTGTTGCCTGTGTGGGAGTGCAGGACCTGGTTGTAATCGATACTCCCGACGCTCTGCTTATCTCCCGGAAAGACCGCAGTCAGGATGTCAAGCGGGTGGTGGAAAAGCTGAACGCGCAGAAGTCGCCGCTGACTAAGACCCACACGACTGTTTATCGTCCCTGGGGAAATTTCACCGTTTTGGAGGAAGGGCCGGGATACAAGATCAAGCGGGTAGTGGTTAATCCCCGGCAGCAGCTTTCTCTGCAGAAGCATAATTTCCGCAGCGAGCACTGGGTAGTGATCTCCGGTAAGGCGAGGATCGTCAGCGGTGCGGATTCTATACTTCTGAAAGCGAATGAAAGCTTTTTTATTCCGCGCGGGCGGAAGCACCGGATAATGAACAGCAACAGTCAGCCTCTGGTTATTATCGAAGTGCAGACCGGAGCAAAAGTGGATGAGGCGGATATCGTACGCTATCAGGACGTATATGAAAGACAGGAAATGAGTTGAAATTTATTAAAAAGTTGGTTTTTTCTCGGTTTCGTAGTATAATTAGTAATAGGCAGAGTGTACTTACTTTAATCGGATTAGCTTCTTTATTAAATCTCGGATGGAAGGGAGGTGAGCTGAAGAGAGTAAGACTACTAAGGATGCAGGCTTCAGGGGAAAGGAATCCAGTAAGAGTTTCGGCTGGATCATTTATCTCATAAAAGAGTTCGGCTGAAAAAAGGGGAGGCATAATGAATAAGAAAGGTTTTACGCTGGTCGAGTTATTGATGGTGGTAATCATCATCGGTATATTAGTTACCCTCGCTATTCCTAACTACTATCGTTCCATTGAGCGTGCAAAAGCAGGAAAAGCAAAAGCGGCATTGGATTCAATCCGCAAATCACAGTTGCAGTATCGTGCATACAGCGATGACTTTGCTCTTGACCTGACTGATCTTGTCGATTTCGAGTTGCCGGCAGGTCTTTCTGATCAGTCTGATGGGGATTGGATTTATGATATGACCGCGGACGGAACTGACTTGACGCTGACAGCTGAAAGAGTCGCCGGAGTTAATTCCGCTGAAGAGATTTATATGGACCAGGACGGCGTAATGACCACCAGCGCAACGATTCTTGAATGGGGTATTCGGTAAAACTTATGATAGTTAGCAGGGAGGTCTGATTGACTGACCGGAAGACGCCGGATTGCTTCTCAGGAGCAATCCGGCATCTTTTTTATACAGTTAAAAAACCTTAAAAGGAGGCTCAAGGTTATGCGGGTACTGGCGGTGGCGAACCAAAAAGGCGGATGCGGCAAAACTACCACTGCGATCAATCTTTCTGCCTGCCTGTCTAAAAAGAAAAAGAATGTGTTATTGATCGATATGGACCCGCAAGGCCACGCGACACTGGGACTGGGAATCGATCCGGATGAGCTGGAAATAACCATGTACGAGGTGCTGACTCCGAACGCCGAACGAAAACGGAGCCTGGAAGAAGCTGTGATTAGGCTCAGTGATACGCTTCATCTGGCTCCGGCCAATGTTCTTCTGTCGGCGATCGAACAGGAGTTGTCAGGCAAGCCGGAGAGAGAGACCCGGTTATTCCAGGCCATTTCAAAGCTGGCAGAGAGAAAGAAATATGATTATGTAGTCATCGACTGTCCGCCCAGCCTTGGGCTGCTTACCTTTAATTCTCTTCGCGCTGCCGATGAACTTATCGCTCCGCTGGAAACAAGCTGGTTTTCACTGCAGGGCGTGGCTAAGCTGAAGCAGACTGTTGATCTGATCAATGACCATGCCGGGAAGAGTACCCGGGTGCGTGCCCTTCTTACGATGTTTGATGGCAGGCTGAGATTTGCGAAAAACTTTCGTACCTTGACACTTGAACAGCTCCATGGGGTGAGTATGATGGACACGATGATCCGTTCCAGCGTACGGGCCAAAGAAGCGGCAGCTGCGGGAAAGCCGGTGATTGACTTTGACCGGACTGGGGCATTGGCTCAGGATTTTGTCCGGCTTGCGGCGGAAATTACGGCGGTTTCGGGAAGGATTAAGGTAAAACAGCTTTTGGAAAGCGCGGTCAAAGCCGGTCATGGACCGCAGTGCCTGGGGCCGGAAACAGTATTTTCCTGCTATGCGCCGGAAGCCGGTCAGGTGGCGATTGCCGGCGACTTTAACGGCTGGCAGGTGTCTGATGAGCACCGCTTGGATAATATGGAAAATGGTCTCTGGGGCCGGATATTCAAGCTGGAACCAGGCAAGTACCGTTATAAGTTTGTTGTTGACGGAGAGTGGATTACCGATCCGACTAATCCCAGGACTGAAATCGACGAAAAGGGAAATATCAACTCTCTACTGGAGATCTAAAGCTGAATGTCTCAGGATAAGATGAAAAACATAAAAGACATCTCTTACCTGTTTTTATCCTCATCCAATGATGAAGACGCAGGGCAGAATGAACAGGTAAAAGAGATGGATCACGAAGTGAGTCATAATCAGCGCAGTGTATGTCTTATCGGCGAAGGACGAGGGTTTGAAGATTCTTTTCTCGTTGTGAATTTGGCTCTGGCTCTGGCCCGGTTGGGAATGCGGATCGCGGTCGTGGATATCGACCCGGAAATGCCTTGTTTGAATTTCTTGCAGGGGGACCGGTTTGACCGGCAGGAGTTTGATGATACGAACCAGGTTGTAGTCAAGGGGCCGCTGGGGGTGCGTCTGATCGCTGTTAACAGCAATATGCTGGGAAAACTCAGCGACTCACAGCGTAGCAACCTCGTGTCACGGCTGTCGGAGATAGAGGAGACTACGGATCTGATGCTGGTGAGCGTGGCCCAGAAAAATCTGAGAACAGTAGTTGAATCTCTTGGCGATCTTATGAATGAATTCGTGGTCACGGTTTCTCCAAACCAGGAGAGCATGCTTTCCTCTTATCGCATGGTAAAAGGCGTGTTTGGATGCAATCCTCTGGCCCGGATCGGGATGATAACTATCAGTATTGACCATATGTATCAGATCGAGGTGGTTTACAATAAAATGTCCGGAGCCGTCCGTAAGTTTTTGGACAAGGAATTGTATAAATACGGATTTTTGTTCAAGGTAAAGCCGGACAATGAGACCGCTAATAAGATAGCTTCTTTTTACGATGCCGATCTTAATGCTTGTATCTCCAATATCGCTCAAATAGTATTGCTTCGGCTTAATCTTGAGACCGGGGGGCTTGGTGTCTCATTGTTTAAACGGATGATACAGGAGTCAGCAGACAGAGGGAAAAAAAGATGACGCGTATTTACAAACAGTCAAGTCTGCCGGCCGAACGGTTGAAAGATCTTATAAGTAATAATTTTCAGGAAATATTTCCAAAGATTACTTCTCTGGAGACTGAGTTGTGCCAGAGTGAAAACGGGTTCGGGTGTTTTCTGGGGCGGGAGGACAACGGTCGTCCGGTGATGGTCTGCTTTTCTTCAACCGCGGATGATAGTCTGCTGGTGTTCGCGTTGAGCCGCTGGAGCTGGTTTCGCCGCAACATTGATTTATTCCGTCGCATTCTGCCGGGAAACGGAGTGCCGGAACAAAAGCCCAGGATATACCTTGTCTGTCCCGCGTGTTCTCCGGTTTTACTGGCTTCTCTGGAAGAGCTTGACGTTGATTCTATCCGGCTCATCCGATTTACTTATGCTGATTCCAAAGAAGGGGATGGCCTGTTTTTTGAGCCGATTTTTCCCGAAGAGGACCGTGTGGAAGAGGAAACGCGGACACGGACTGAAACTGAACCGGATGAAGGCGCGGGTGCGGACAGTGAAAAACTGACTGCTTCTTCTCAGGATCTGACTCCGTCTGATATTCCGATCGACGAGTGCCGGGAAATTGATGTTTGTCTGACCCCCGAAGAAATCGCCGAGTTTATGGATTTTGACCCTACCGTTGAAAAAGAGCAGTAAATCGCCGCAGTCTCATCCAACTGAATCCGCTGACATTATTTCGGTAACCGATAATGACTTTCCCGGTTTTAACGCTTTTTTCTCCTTCGCCCGTAATGACTATGCCGTTGCCGGACCGCGGCGTGAAGGCTTTTTCCGGGAATTGGGTATTAACGCCGAAAAGGCGGTTTTTTTACGCCAGGTGCATGGTGATCGAATACTGCATGTCGGATCGGGCGGGGTTACTGAAAAGGCTGAAGGTTTTGACGGGGCAATTACCTTTCAGTCAAATATCCCCCTTTGCCTGCTTACTGCTGATTGTCTGCCGATAGTGGTTTGGGATCCGGTTCGGAAGGTGATCGGCGTTGCCCATGCCGGGTGGAGAGGTACGGCCGGACGAATCGCGGTTAATCTCATCAAAGATATGAGCGCAGGTTATTGCTGTCAACCAGCCCATCTGAAGGTATTTTTCGGTCCCGGGATAAGTGGGGGCTGTTATGATGTGCAAGAGGAGGCAGCCGCCCGTTTCCCTGCCGGAACAATCCAGAGAGAAGGAAAGCTCTATCTGGATCTGATCAAGGTTAACACTGACCAGCTTTTGGAATCCGGACTTAAGACTTCGAATATTTTTGACAGTGGTTTCTGTACCTGCTGTACCCGGGAAAAATTGTTCTCCTATCGAAACGGGGACCAAAGCGCGAGAAATCTTACTGTAGCGGTTATCCGTCCGGGACCTGCTAAATGCAAATAAAACTTGACAAGCGGCCTCCGGCTGTAGTAATTTTTAGTATCCGGAATGTTTTTATGGCATTTGGATAAGCCCGGGATTTTCAGGGCTAAGAATGTTTCTCTTTCACAACTGAGCGGTGGAAAGAAATTAACATAAATTGTTTAAAGAGTTCACTTTAAACTTTCCAGCAGGCAACGGGGCTGCCGAAACGGAAAAAGGGGTGAGGCAGATGGCTGTAAATAAACCTTCCAAAAGCAAAAAGAATTCTGATGCAGTTAGTGGCCGAAAGAAACGGGAGTCTGCCGGTAAGAAACCGGCAGGCCGTTCGAAACCAGAAAAACTTAAACCCGTTGCCACTGCTGCCGGTTCCAGCGCGGATGTTTACGCTACTGAGCAGAGGGTGGAAGAAAGCAAGTTTTTTAATCCTTCTGTTGCCGGACAGGTGTTGGAACCTGAGTACTATGAGTTGCCGGCGGGGTATGGTGATAACCGGATAGTTATTCAGGTTCGGGATCCTTATTGGGTCCATGCCTACTGGGAAATTACTCAGGATAAGATGAATCATCTGCGCCGTGACTACGGAGAGGCCGTGGATAAGGCTCGCCGGATTCTACGTGTTTTTGATGTCACCGGGATTTCATTTAACGGTTCTAACAGCAATGATTTTTTTGATATTGATATTAACGCGTTTGCCAGTAATTGGTATATCAACGTAGGGAAACCCGGCCGGGCTTATTGCGTTGAATTGAGTCTTATCCTTCCTGATGGACGCTATCTGCCGCTTGTTCGTTCCAATACGATCAATACTCCCAGTGATGGGCCCAGTTGGATAACTGATGAAGAGTGGATGGTCCTTGAGGAGGACTTCAACAAACTTTACGGAATGTCGGCCGGGCTGGGGATTGGGCTGAGTTCCGCGGAACTTAAAGAAAAGATACGGCAAAAAGGTCTTAGCCAGGTTTCGTCCGGGGCATTGTTTTCCGTGAGCAGTCCGGGAGGGAAACAGGAGGCTGGAGAACGAAAGTTCTGGCTCGTGGTGAATGCCGAATTAATCGTATATGGCGCGACCGATCCTGAGGCTGCGGTGACAGTGCAGGGTCGGCCGATTAAGTTGAGGGAGGATGGAACTTTCAGCCTGAGATTCAGTCTGCCGGACGGGGAGCAGGTGATTCCGGTAAAGGCGATATCTCCGGATAAGGTGGAAGAAAGGACCATTACCCCGGTAGTAACCCGAAAGACCGTCTAAGGCGGAATTTTTTCGGAAAAATTTGTGAAAGCCGGGACGCACTGCGTTCCGGCTTTGACTTTAAAAGCTTGTTTTTAAGCGGAGTTTTTGATAGGATATACCAAGTTTTAACACTTTTGAACTCAAGCGCTTAAGGCCTGACAATTTAAGGGGAACGTTATGGAAAAAGGTTATCTTTGCCTGGTTCTGCATGGACACCTGCCGTTTGTAAGACATCCCGAGTATGAGGATTTTCTTGAAGAAGACTGGCTTTACGAAGCCATTACCGAAACATATATTCCGTTGTTATCCGCGTTTGAAAGACTGTTGCGCGACAACATCGATTTTCGAATTACCATGGATCTTTCTCCCTCGCTTATTTCCATGCTTTCCGATGAGCTGCTGCAGGAAAGATATGTGCGACATATCGACAGTCTTATCGAGCTGGCGGAAAAGGAGATCGAACGCACGCGCTGGCAGCCGGAGTTTAACCGCTTAGCCCATATGTATCTCGAACGTTTCCTGGCGGCCCGCCGGCTGTTTATGGCCTACGATCGCAATCTGATCAGCGCGTTTAAAATGGTGCAGGACGCGGGCAAGCTGGAGATCATTACCTGCGGGGCCACTCACGGATTCTTTCCGTTAATGGATCTGAACATTAATTCCGTGCGGGCGCAGGTGCGCACGGCAGTGGAGCAATACCGTCGGGTTTTTGACCGGCAGCCGCGCGGTATCTGGCTTCCTGAATGCGCCTATCAGCCCGGGCACGATCAGATCCTCAAGGAAAACGGGATCCGGTTCTTTTTCGTCGACACGCACGGGATCCTGCATGGAACTCCCCGGCCTAAATACGGTGTTTTCGCTCCTGTCTTCTGCAAGTCCGGAGTCGCCTGTTTCGGACGGGATCTGGAATCTTCAAAACAGGTCTGGAGTGCCAAGGAAGGGTATCCGGGAGATGTCTCCTACCGTGACTTCTACCGCGATATCGGTTTTGACCTCGATCTTGACTATATTAAGCCGTATATTCATCAGGAGGAGATCCGGATAAATACCGGGATAAAGTATTACCGCATTACTGGTGAGACCAATGAAAAACAGCCTTATGACCCTGAGGCCGCCCGCAACCGCGCGGCTGATCACGCCGGTAATTTTATGTTTAACCGCGAAAAACAGGCGGAGTATCTGTCTGGTTTTCTCGACCGCAAACCGATTATCGTGGCTCCTTATGACGCGGAGTTGTTCGGACACTGGTGGTTCGAAGGGCCGGACTGGCTGGAGTTTCTGATGCGGAAGATCGCCTGTGATCAGGATACTATCCGGATGATCACTCCATCTGAATATCTGGAAGAAAATCCGCGCAATCAGGTTGTGACCCCGTCGATGTCCAGCTGGGGGTATAAAGGATATAATGAATTCTGGCTGGAAGGTTCGAATGACTGGATCTACCGTCATTTGCACAAGGCCTCGGAAAGAATGGACGAACTTGTCAGGCTTTATCCGGATGTCTCCGGAATTACCCGCCGGGCCTTAAATCAGAGTTTGCGGGAATTGTTACTGGCGCAGAGTTCGGACTGGGCGTTTATTATGAAGACCGGGACGCATGTCGAATATGCCGTTAAACGGACAAAAGACCATCTGCTGAACTTTATCCGGCTGTATAATCAGATAAAGACTAACAGTATCGACGAAGGATGGCTGAATACGATCGAATACCGGAATAATGCTTTTCCGGATATTGATTACCGCTACCATTCCTGAGGAGATATGGATAAAGATAGCGCGTTGAAGAGAGAACTGCCTCGGCATATAGCGATAATAATGGATGGAAACGGCCGCTGGGCGCGTAAACGGAACTTGCCGCGGATCGCGGGTCATCGCCAGGGGGCGGAGACCGCGAAAAAGATCATTGCCGAATGTTCCCGCCTG
>JAGYOO010000360.1 GCA_018399295.1 Candidatus Omnitrophota bacterium
TTGCGGGCCGTTCTGCGGCACGCGTTGAAAAAGACCCTGAGCGTCCGGAATTTCGACGTGATCAACGCGCAGGACGTGAACGCGCTGATCTGTGCCGCGGCCGCAAAGAATCGCGGTGGAGCGCCTCTGGTCCTGACTGTTCACGGCGAATTGGCCCGCGAGATGCGGGCGCATGGGTTTTCCCGGGGGGAAAGAGATTACGCGGAATTTCTAAAGCTTGAGAGACATGCGTACTCGATAGCCGACGCGATCGTCTGCGTTGACAGGCGCATTAGAAGCCATGTTGCAGGCTTATGTCCTGAAACAGAGAAGATCTACCTGCTGCAGAACTTTCTTGATATCGATGCCCTGTCGGAACGCCTTTCCGGTTTGGACCGGCGCGGATTGCGACAGAATTTTGGGATTTCTGATAATTGCCGGGTTGTCCTGGTCCCCCGCCGGTTTACGGAAAAATGCGGAATAATCTATGCTGTAAAAGCGGCCGCAATTTTAAAAAATCAGGGACAAACAGGAAAGATTGTATTTATGCTGGCCGGCAGCGGACCTGATTTCGGATCGATCTCGTCTTATGTCCAGGATAATGACCTATCTTCACTTGTCCGTCTGCAAGGCGCGGTCAGCTACGAGCGTATGCCGGAATACTATCGCCTTGCCGACGCTGTGCTTGTGCCATCCATTTCCGTGTCCGGATACCAGGAGGCGACTTCGCTGGCGGTTCTGGAGGGAATGGTCGCCGGACTGCCTGTAATCGCCTCGAATATCGGCGGGCTGGCTGATATCATCAGTCACGCTGAGACCGGTCTGCTGGTGAAGGAAAGGTCTCCGGAGGAGATTTCCGCTGCTCTGATCCGGGTGTTTGAAGATGACGGACTGCGTAAAAAAATAATCGTCAATGCCTCTGGCTACGTTTCCCGGACACATCATCTTAATCACGCGGTTTCCGCTTTTTCCGATATTTACCGTGCGGCAATGGAGAAGGGAGCTAAATGAATATCCAGCTGCAGAACTTGCTGTTTTATCCGGCCCATGGAGGGATAGAAACACTGCTTTGGTATCTTGCCAAAGAACTGAATAACTCCGCTCATCAGGGTACGGTATTCTGTTCACAACATCAAAAAGGACTTGCCCGGAAAGATCAGCACGAAGGGATTTCCGTTATTCGACACCCCCGCCTGTCCCTGCCGGTGCCGTTCTCGGTATTTAACCCGGTGTTATATGTTACCATGCTTGAGCGTTACTTAAGAGAGACCCGGGCCTCGACCGACGTGATCTGGAGTGGTCATCCGTACTACTGTTATGCTTCCACAAAAGTCTGGGGAGGTAAAAAACCGGTTATTTATCTGCAGGCTTTTCCCTTTCCGGAGTTTTTG
>JAGYOO010000361.1 GCA_018399295.1 Candidatus Omnitrophota bacterium
TATCAGCAAATTTGGTGGGCCGACTTATGATGGAATTCAAAGCTGGACAGGTGAAAATGCTGCCCACTCCGGTCATAGAGGGGCGATACGTTTTAATGAAGCTCACTTTGGCAGAAAGACATCTAGATATGGATTTTCAATGGGTATTCTGCCTTTTAATGCTCTGGCAGAGCCGGAATTTGATCTTCATTTCTATCCGGCCAGTAAAAGCGACATACCCTATTTGATTCTCAATAATAATTCTGCAGCCGGTTTTCGAGGATATTACAAATTGGGTCCCGGCAAACTCAGAGCAACTGTCACAGTTGACAATAATACCGGAAATCGGGAAGAGGTCGATTTGCGGGACCAATACAGTAGCTTTTTGAACTATGACCTCAATCTGGGTGAATTTAAGCTGCGTCCGTCTTTTATTGCCAGTCTTGGTGCTGAGAATAGGGCTTCACCTCTTACTGCCGGTATTAATGTGGAAACACCCCAATACTTCGGTTTCAATTTTCAAGCTGGTGGCTATTTTACAAGTCAGCAGGCTGATATTGCAGATCCTGCCAGCAATTCCGGTTATCTGGGACTTGATGATTTTTCTGCTCAGGATTCAGCTAATTATACAGGAAAATATTCCGGACCAGGCCTGTCTTATCTGTCCGAATCATGTCAGTTATCTGGACGCGCCGATAGTTTTCGGTGCCCTGCCGTTTTCAGTAAAACTTAGACTTTTCTTCCTGGGATACAGAAGGTATTTTGAACTGCCGATTATTTTTCAGCTTTCTCGCCCGCTCGGAGCCGTCCCGGTGGAGACCGGCAATCTGATGGAGAGCATGAAGATGTCTTCGTATATTCTTCGCAATGGGAAATATCTTTGCGTGTTCCCGGAAGGCAGCCGGAGCGTGAGCGGGGAGATCCAGGAATTTAAAAAAGGGATCGGAATCATCTCCCGGGAACTGAACGTTCCCGTTGTGCCGGCCTATATCCACGGCGCGCACGAGGCCTGGAACCCTAACCGCCGCTTTCCCCGGCCGCATTCTTTGAGAATCATTTTCGGTCGGGCCGGTTCTCCTGATGAGTTTATCCGGCTGGGCCGCGAGCAGCTGCCTGAAGCGGATGACTACAAAGCCCTGAGCCTGGGGGTGGAGATCGAAGTGCGCCGGCTCCGCGAACGCGTTTTCAAAAAGTAGCAGACACTGGTCAGGAAAAAGAAGAGCCCGCCCATTTTGTTTTTTCTTTGCCCGCGGTACCATCTAATCAAAGAAAAAACTATCCTGTTTAAATCAATACTTCCGTGATGATGGAAAAAAGCGAAAGCAGTATCAGCATCCCATTTCAAGAAACCGAACTGCAGGCTGATCTGAGTATTCCGGCC
>JAGYOO010000362.1 GCA_018399295.1 Candidatus Omnitrophota bacterium
CCGAAACGTTCGCTCCGAGCACTCCGTGCGCCTGTTTTCTTTGCCTACTTTCTTTACGTTAAAGAAAGTAGGGCTGGGGGTGTCCAGGACATCCCAGGGGGCAGGCAAAGCCCCCTAAAGTTTTCCTGAAATTTCAAGCCTAATGTGTTTGAGCTTATCAACGATCAGCTTCCTCCGACCTCCGACCCCCGTCTTCTAGTCGTAAGTCTATCCATCAATTTATGAGCTTATGAGCTCATGAGCTTATCAGCTGGCGAGATAGCGTGCTATCGAGCTTATTCCCGCTGCTCTTGAAAATCTCCAAACCTGTGGTATACTTTGTTAAATCTTTATAGCTATACTTAAAAGTATAAATAGTAACAGGTTGAAATACTGCAAACACAATTTCTGGGGCCGGTTAAAGAGAACATTTAACGCGATTTGATTTTTTATTTACCTACTGAGGAGGCAGCCTGATGCTTAAGACGGACTCAATAGCAGCCAGACACTTACATAAAACCGCAGTATCCCGGACCATAGTCTGGTTTCTGGTAATCTGTCTGGGCCTGACCCAGGCCGGGGCAACCCTGGCTGTGGCCGGGTTCGAAGCTGAGGATTCCTGCCTGGCTCCTTCCATTAATCACAATCTGTTTAATGACCTGCCCCTGCCGGCTGGAAAGAATATTGATGTAAAGCAGTTTAGGGCCGGACTGGTGAATAGAGCTGAAAACGGTGATGTTCAGGAAATTGGGCGCGATTTTATGTTTCTTCCCGAAGAGGTTGCAGAAGAAAGCGCGCATGTGCTGCGAATGGTGGCAAATGAAAATGCCGGAAGGCGGACGGAGCGTGCGGCCGGGCTGCTGGAGATCATCCTGACTGCCCCGAACGTGGATGTCCGGACAAAGTGTGAAGTCAATCATCAGCTGGGACAGATGTTTTTCGAGCATAATGATTATCCACGAGCGCGAAAGAGCCTTGACCAGGCCCTGGAATACCTGAAGATCATGCAGAACCGGGGAGACGACGAACAGGATACCGGTCAGATTCATCAGTTTCTGCTGGCCCTGCATATCCCCGCGCTGATGCTTGAGGCCAAATCTCTGCTCGAAGAAGATGATCAAGAGTCGTTGGAAAAGGGAATAAGGATAATGCGCCGGGTGGGTGGAACTATCCAGGAGATGAAAAGACTGGCGCCCCTGTATGCCGGTAGTAAATATAAACAGCTGATAGTAAGCTGTCTGCGCAATGACGCGCAATGCCGCATGGATATTGTCCGGGCCGGGATCGCGATAAGCGCGCCGCTCTCACAGATTACAGAGGATATCCGGTCCGCGGAAACTGTCTTGGAGGCGCTGGGCCGGGAGATATCCGGGGCGG
>JAGYOO010000363.1 GCA_018399295.1 Candidatus Omnitrophota bacterium
AAACATTCGCTCCGAGCTCTCCGTGCGCCTGTTTTCTTTGCCTACTTTTCCCAGGATAAAATTTACCTCGGTAAATTTCCCTGCTGGACGCCCTTGGCGGTCATCTAATTAAGTAGGGCTGGGGGTGTCAGGACATCAGGGGGCAGCATAGCCCCCCTAAAGCTTTCCTGAAATTCTAAAAAGAGCTTATCTTCTTAAGTCATAGGTCTTAGGTCTTATCATATTCTTTCCTAAGATGCTAAAATGCTAAGATGCTGCGCGCGAAGCTTTTGTTTTTTACTTATGAGCTCATGAGCTTATGAGCTGGAAGCTGGTCAGCTTCGCGCTTCTCTCTTCCGACGGAATCTGTTAATATATAGGCATGTCCATTCATTATATAATTGATGGGTATAATGTGGTAAAGCAGGTGAAGTTTCTTACCGGCCAGAGGCTGCGGGCAGGGCGGGAGGGGCTTGTCTCTTATATTGAGAAGCGTCGGCCCCAAGGAAGCCGGAAGAATCGGGTGACTGTGGTGTTTGACGGGAAGTCTGAGATCGAGGACCACCCGCAGACCTCCAGTGTCAAGGTCGTGTTTTCCAAAGGGATGAGCGCGGACGATAAGATAAAGCGCATGGTCGAACATTCTCTGCGGCCGTCGGACATGATCGTTGTTACGGATGACCGGGCGGTAATCTACTACTGCCGTTCTGCCGGGGCCCGGGTTAAATCCGTAAAGGAATTTTTGCGCGGCCCGGCTTCTTCTCCGGTCAAGCAGGATGACCGGCCGGATAAGCCGGATCCGGAAAGTCGCGCCTGCCGTGAGATAACCGGATATCTGGAGAAGCTCTGGCTGGACCGGGATAAGGATAGCTGATGGCAGTTAAGTACGATGTTATTGTTGTGGGCGCCGGGCCGGCGGGGATTATGGCCGCTCTCTCCAGTGCCAACATCCGCGGCCGCCGGGTGCTGATTCTGGAAAAACAGCCTGAACCCGGATGCAAGCTGCTGCTCACAGGCAACGGCCGCTGCAACCTTACCAATCTCGATATCTCCGACCTCTCTGATAAATATCCTGACTCCGGCCCGTTTCTTCGCGATTGTCTCCGTCTTTTTGGGCCGCAAGAGCTCATCCGGTTTTTAGCGCAGAATAAATTTGAGACAAAGGTTGAGGCTGGAGGCAGGGTGCTTCCCCGGACTGGTGACGCGTCCGCGGTGCTTTCGCTGTTTTTAAGACTGCTGCGGCGGGCAAAAGTAAAACTTCTGGTTTCCCGGCCGGTGACCCGGCTTATTCTGGAGCCGGGCCGTGTTTTGGGAGTGGAAACTCCGGGAGAGAAGTT
>JAGYOO010000364.1 GCA_018399295.1 Candidatus Omnitrophota bacterium
GAAAACGCCGCCAGTCCAACCTCGGCCCCTCCGGACAAGACCGCCTCTCCGGCCCCGTTTATCCGCACCGGAGATAAGGTCGGACGGAATGATCCCTGCCCCTGCGGCAGCGGGAAGAAATATAAAAAATGCTGCGGAAAATGAAAAAAAGGACAAAAAAACAGCGCCAGCGTCAAACTGAAGAATCTTTGTCTTTTTTTCCCATCCTTCTCTGCCTGACCTCCGGGCTGTTGACCGCGCTGACCTTCACCCGCTGGCAGCTTGAGTTTTTAATCTGGATCAGCCTTATCCCGTATCTTATCAGTTTAGCTGATAAAACACTGCGGCAGCGGATGCTGCTGTCCTGGGTCTTTGGACTGGTGTTTTTTCTGGGTACTATTTACTGGATCGGGCATGTTTCCTTTCTCGGCCTGGCCGCCCTCTGCCTTTACCTGAGCCTTTATCCGGTTCTGTTCGGCCTTGCGGCCGTGAACAAGGGCGGAATTCTCTCGCTTTTTCTCCTGCCAACTGCCTGGGTCGCCACGGAATTTCTGCGCTCTCACGCCTTTTCCGGCTTTGGCTGGGGGCTGCTGGGGTATACCCAGTTCCGCAACCTCCCCTTACTCCAGTCCGCGCGAATCAGCGGCGTTTGGGGGCTGAGCTATCTGGTGGTCTTGGTAAATCTGGCCCTGGCCCAGGCCCTGCTTTATCCGGAACGCTGCCGGCGTAACCTCACCGTAGCGCTGCTTCTGCTCGCGGTTTTTGCCTCTTTCGGCGCCTACTCTTTAAACCGGCCGGTCCCCTCTCTGCCCGTATCCCTGAGCGTGATCCAGCCGAATATCGCTCAGGAAGACAAATGGGACCCGGACAAGGCCCCGGAGATCCTGGCCCGGTTCGAACAGTTATCACTGAAAGCGGCCCGGGAAAAACCGGACCTTATCGTCTGGCCGGAGACCTCGGTGCCCGGCTATCTTCAGGACGAAAAATGGCTGCGGGATAATATCAGCGCGCTGGCCCAATCTCTGGATTCCTGGCTGCTGGTCGGCGGTCCGCGCGAGAATGTCGCGGCGAATAAATATTATAACTCCGCGTTTCTGTTTTCTCCGGCCGGAGAGCTGCGGGATGTTCACGATAAACTACATCTTGTCCCGTTTGGTGAATATATCCCCCTGCGACCGCTGTTCCGGTTTTTGCCGGATTACGGAATTGCTGATTTTTCATCCGGCAGCACTTATGACCTGTTTTCTCTGCCGGGAAAAACCGGCGGTGAAATAAAATTCGG
>JAGYOO010000365.1 GCA_018399295.1 Candidatus Omnitrophota bacterium
GGCCGGCTGGGCGAAACTGGAAAAGCTTAAAGATTCGATTTTAAGCGGTTCGACCGCCTATCCTATAGCCGAGAAAATTCTGCTTAAGCTGATCGATGATTATGGAAAGCAGTTGGACCCGACCGGAGGCGTGTTCAGGGTAACGACCGGAGGGGTTGATATGCAGGGGGAAGTCAGGATCAAGAAAACCGTAAAGGCGGTTCCGGTCTATCTTGAAAGTTCCTGCCGCCTGGTTTTAGCCGGACTGCATCTTAAATTTTCAGAATCGGAAAAGGCAAAGAATCATCTTAAGCTGCTGATAGATGACGGTACCTTAGCGAGGCTTAAATCGGAATTCGGTAAGTTTGATCCGCCGCAGTATTTCTATTATCCGCAGCAGTTAGCGTTGAGGATGTTGTTTGACCTGGCTGTTAAGGAAGGCAATGAAACAGAGGCGCTGGATTACGCCGATCAGATAACTAATTCTGGGTTTCCGGCGGACGCCACCCATGTCGAAACCAGGTTAAAAGCAAAAAGGTATGAACGATAGGTATGTAAAAGCTGTTTTGTTGATTACTGTCGGGATCATTTCGGGCATGTTCCTGTTTAAAGTTATCCAGTCTCCGGCGCCGCCGGCTGAAACTGTTGGAGTCACTGTTCCGGCGCGTTCGCGCCTCCAACCCGCAAGAATCGGGCCGGTTACCGTTTCCCGTGTTATTGATGGAGATACGCTTGTCTTAGATACCGGGGAAAAGGTGCGTCTTATCGGTATTGATACCCCCGAGACCATTCATCCCGAGCTTCCGGTACAAAGGTTCGGAGAAGAGGCCCGCGATTTTTTGAAGAAACAGGTGGAAGGCCGGTCGTGCGTGCTTGAGCTGGAGGAGGAAAATCAGCGGGATAAGTACGGCAGGTTGCTGGCTTATGTGTTTGTTGCAGACCGGCTGGTCAATGCCGAATTGATCCGCCGCGGTTATGCCTATGCCTATACCCGGTTTCCGTTCAGCCGGTTGGAAGAGTTTGTCGAGCTGGAGCGTCAGGCGGCTCAGGCACAGTATGGCTTATGGAACCTGTCGTTACGCGACGGCAGGATCGCTAATCTGGTCCAGAGGTTCGAGTCGCTTAATCTGGAAGGACGGAGAAGACTTGATGATATCCTGGAAAAGCTTATCCGCGAGTATCCAATGGAGTCTCAAACGGATGGCGATTAACAAAACCGACGGAGAGTTTTTCGTCCGGCTCGGGGTTACGC
>JAGYOO010000366.1 GCA_018399295.1 Candidatus Omnitrophota bacterium
AGCCATTTAAAAGGGCTTAAGGCGTAAATGCTGAAGATAATGATAAGACTGGCATATTCGCAGGTTAAGACTGCCCGTTCTCCGTACTTTTTTATGGCCTTGGCGACTAAGGGGGCGGCGAAATAATTAATGCTGCTGTTTAAGATGAACAGCAGGGTTACTTGCTGGACGGTAATCCCGAACTTTTTTATCAGCAGCAGGACGGAGAATACCATGAAGATCTGGCGCCGGGCGCCGGAAAGCAGCGTGAGCCCGTAGAACAGGGAATATTTTTTTCGCAGCAGCATCTTTTTGTGCCGGATCCGCGCGATGTGCCGCTCCGGGTCATTGAACAGGCCCCAGGCGCCCGCGGCAATGACAATTGTGCCGATGACCGCGAACATGGCTTTGAACGAAAGGACATAGGCCAGCAGAAACAGTCCGGCGCCGACGATGATGCTGACCAAGGCCATCATGCTGCGCTGACTGCCCATGACCAGCGGAGACTGGTACTCGTCGAAGTTCTGCAGGATCAGGGATTGGTTGGTGGTCTCGTAATAATGAAACCCAAAGCTCATTATCAGTGTGGTCAGGACCAGGCCGGAGAATGACGGAAGGAAGCCGGTCAGCGCGATTCCAATGCCAAGGATGATCACGGACAGGGCGGATAGTCGTTGTTCCTTTATGAAAATAATGATGAACATCGCGAATAGCGCCAGAAAGCCCGGGACCTCCCGGATTGACTGGATGATGCCGATGTGGATTCCCGTGAGCTGGACGACGTCTACGGCAAAGTTGTTGAACAAAGTGCGCCAGCCCTGCAGGCCGGCGGCCGAGGCGATGGTCAGGACCATCAGGTAACGGAACATTGGATTTTTTCGGATATGTTGCATAAGGGGAAGATTATAGCATAGAGACGGACGGTTTGTCAGTTAAACCGGCAGCTGACTGGGGAAATTTAAGACCTACCTCCTACGGGGACCCAGCTGGGGAAATTTATTACATAAATTTCACAGGGAGACCTAAGACTTAAGACATAAGACTAGAAGATGGAAGCCACTGGATAACTCAGGGTGGCGTCGTTTCGCCAAAGGTAAAAATTACCCGATTCTCAATGTCCACACAACCCGTGGCGCCTTAGGGAGCGCAGGAGTAATCCTGCGTTTCTGTTTTTCCGTGAAGTGCTCACCTGAATCCCCTTTTAGGGGCTGGG
>JAGYOO010000367.1 GCA_018399295.1 Candidatus Omnitrophota bacterium
CGATTAAGGAATAAAAGAAACACTTTCCAAAGAAAAAAAGCCAATGCGAAGTTGCCGCATTGGCTTATGATAGTGTTTTTTTTATTCTCTGATTTTTAGCTCGTCCGGCATTAAAACGCTTCCGCCGCTGTCGAGGATTTGCTGCGCCGTAAGAGGAATGTATTCTTCCAGCGCTTCCGCGACCATTTCCGTCATGGGCTTGTTTATCCCCATGGCGGCGTAACTCATTTTGAGCAGATGAAGCCTCCTTACCTGTCTTGGTTCGATATTGGGACTGTACATAAGTTCTCTCCTTTTTACAAAAGTTTTCTCGAACGTTAAAATATGGGCGTTTCCACCCGTTCGCACTTAACGCCCTTATACCTGTCTTTAACCGGAGCTTGTTTCAGATTTTGCTTAACTTTCTGCCTCTGGTTCCGGCAAAGCGGGCAGAACTGGCAGAAACTGCAATAAAGGGACGGCTTCCTGAAAAAGAACCCCGACTCAATGTCGGACGCCACCTTCATTACCTTGAGCTGATAGTCAAGATAATCCCGCCTGGATCGGGTAGCGTGGAAGAACTTCACTTCCGGTTTTTTCTTTTTCAGTAGCACCCCGTAGGCAACCTTCGGAATGCCGGTAAGCATACTGTAAGCAGTAAGCTGATCGTCGAGATCGGGCCGGGAGTTGTGGAAAGAACTGCTGGCCGTTTTCCAATCGAGAAGGACCTCTTCCCGGCCGTCATCGTAGATCATGTCGATCCTGCCTTTGAAGATTGTCCCGTCCGGCAGCTCCGTCCGGTAGGCTTTCTCCACCGTTTTCGCTCGCCGGTAGGGTGTTGTTTCCCGCATTAACTCCAGCAGAACAAGCGCTTTTTCTTTCAGGGACTCGTGCGTATCGTTCCGTGAATAATTCAGTTCGCCGGCGTTCTCCCAGTTTTTTAGAAAAACATCCTTCGCGGTACGGCCGTTTCGAAATTCTTCCGCCACCGCGTCGTGGAGAATACCGCCGAAGACGAGGTTGGCTGAAGACCTGATCGGCCTCCAGCCTTCCACGTACTCATAGTAGAATTTCCTCGGACAGTCGTAAGAAATGACCATCGAGGCTGTTAGATAATCGAGAGGATTGTTTTTCATAATCGCTCACCTCCTCTGTGGGTTACCGTTAAGAAGGTTTTTAATCGCTTTGCT
>JAGYOO010000368.1 GCA_018399295.1 Candidatus Omnitrophota bacterium
CCAAAAGAAAGTGAATACCTTCCAGACTGCCGGTTCCAAAAACCGGAGAGTCTTTGATATCGCCTCCCACGCTTTTCTGGCGGTCCGGCATGCGGACGCTGAATGAGGTTACGCCGGAATCATTAAGAATATTCCTGAATATTTCCACCCAGTCCTCTTCACTCAATTCACCTTTCAGTTCATACTCGTTTTCCGTCCGGTAAAGAGCTATTGAATTAAATCCGGCCTCCCGCAGCCTTTGAGAGTCATCTTCCTGATCAAGGTTGGCCATTATATTCAGCCGGACACCATCTCTGGTTACTACCGGTTCCCCCTGGCGGGAATCAAGATATCCCTCCCTCGCCTCATAACCCAACGACTGTTGCCAGGCGGCCTGGATCTCACTGCTGTCGGGATTGATCCTCAACTTGTGCTCCCGGGTATCCAGGATGGCAGTTTCCCCCCCCTGCACAGCTTCCAGCGTGGAGATCCGAAGACTGTTAAAAATCGAGTAGGCCTCGGAAAGAATCGGAAATCTCTCCTGCCGGGCAATAATAGCGTAATGCTTCAACCCCTCCCGGGTGACCATCGCGGTCATATTCGGATACTCCCGGCGCAGAAAACGGTAATCTTTCAGCCCCCGGATATCACCATTCAGAAGCAGGATAAACGGTTCGCTTTCCGGAGCGCCGTCTACCCTTAATTCATCAATCGACCGGCCGGACCGGCCGGCCCGGATCGTCTCGATAACCTCATTCGCGATGGAGGCAGTGTCATAATACTGTTTGCTCATCACCGGATTATCCAGCAATTTGACAACTCGAGAGATCATGGGAAACGCCCCCCGAAAGACAGCTTTTTCAGGCAAACAGTCCGGCTCGTCCCGCAGCAGGGTCAGCGCCTTGGAGTAGATGTCTTCGGCGATTGCCAGAAAGGTTACGGACATCGTCTGCTGCAGAAAATCATCCTCTTTTTTCGCGGCAGCGATCGCCGCTCGATACTGCTGAAATATTCCGGAAAAAGCAAAAGCCAATTCTTCTTCTCTTGAATCGCGCGGTTTACGATCAGCAGTCGAGCGGGGCTGGGGATATAACGCGCGCGCCAGGGGCTGGACAAGGTCGGTAAGCTGCTCGTTAAGCTCTTTG
>JAGYOO010000369.1 GCA_018399295.1 Candidatus Omnitrophota bacterium
ATCTGATGGGAAGGCGCCGGTCGGAGCGGGGAAGCCAGAAGACCTGCCGGGGATTGAGATTTCCGCCAGAAACTTCAGAACGCAATCCTCGGGTCGTGTCAGACTCGGGGATTTTTGTTTTATGTCCGGATTTTTTAAAACAATGAGGAGGCAGCTATGCCTGAAGTGAAACTTAACGTTCAGCTTCTGGACGTTACCAGAGAGCCCTTGAAACTCATATTCGCGGCTTGCCGCCAGTGTTACTCGGCCCGGTTCGCGGGAGAGGTTTTTTCAGATGAAAAACTAAGTTTGGAACAGCAGGCGGAGTTCGTGAAAAAGATCGTGGCCTCCGGTCACGAAAGTCCGCTGGAACACGTCAAGTTCACCTTCGCGGTCGAAGGGGTCTCCCGGGCCCTGACGCATCAGCTTGTCCGGCATCGTCTGGCCTCTTACTCCCAACAGAGCCAACGGTACGTAAAGGCGGATAAGTTCGACTTTATTCTGCCGCCGTCGATAGAACAGGATGGGCGGATGCGCGAGGAGTTTTCCCGGCTGATGGCCGAGATTCAGAGGGTCTATAACCGGTTGCTGGAGTTGTATAAGGATCAGGGAAGCAGTGGAGAAAAAGCGAATCAGGATGCCCGGTTTGTCCTGCCCCAGGCCGCGGAGACAAAGATAGTGATCACCATGAACTGTCGGGAATTGATCCATTTTTTTCACCAGCGCTGCTGTGAGCGGGCCCAGTGGGAGATAAAACACCTGGCAAATCGGATGCTGGCCATATGCCGGGAGCAGCTTCCCGAAGTGTTTGAAACCGCGGGCGCTAAGTGCGAGTTTCTGAAGTATTGTCCGGAGGGGGAAAAGTTTTCCTGCGGCCGGTATCCTCCCAGGACTGAGAGTTGAAAAAATTTCTGCCCGTCGTCAGTCTGATCTGTTTGCTGCTGATTATGCCGGCCAAATCCGCGGCCGCGAAGTTTGAACGGATAATATCCCTGGGAACGTTTATTACTGAAAATGTTTATCTTCTGGGCGCCCAGAATCGCCTGGTCGGAGTTACGGTTTACTGTCGCCGCCCGCCTGAGGCCCGAAATAAAGAGAAGGCCGGCGACATTGT
>JAGYOO010000037.1 GCA_018399295.1 Candidatus Omnitrophota bacterium
AATAACCGCCACTGTTGTTTCAGCCGCGTTTCCCGGGGTGTCTGTGGCCAGTTTTCCCGCGGTCAGCAGCTCATCAAACCCGGTTGCTCTTTTGGCGGTCTTCATCAAAACCATCTTTCCGCCCTCTTCCAATCCGGAAATCCCCAGGCTGGCCGCCCCGCCTTTAAGCGCTGCCGAGGCCACATCCAGAACCGGATCAACATACGCCTCTTTCTGGATCAAGGCCCGGTAATCCACCATCGGATGATCGCCAAGCTCGGCCGGAGCGACGCGCATCTTCAGCTGCAGCCGCTCTCTCTCCTCCTGGGTCAGGTCGGTCCGGCTGACTGCCTGTTTCCAAACCTGATTTCGTTGGGCGGTCAGTTCATCCAGCTCAGCCTGTTCCGCCTCGCTCAATTCGGTCTTTTCATATAATTCATCCATCCGGTTCTGATGAGAGCGGATCTCGGCAAAGGCCTGTTCAGACGGACCGGATTCCCGCAGCAGTTCCACGGTATTACCGCCTGGTGCCGGCTGTCCGAAGAAATTCTTATGAGTTTCTCCGGCCGAAGGCGGACCTTTTAACTGAAGGTCACCGGAGGACCCGGTTGTTTGCGCCGGATTCCCGCTGCCTTTAAGCATGGTGGACAACTGCTCATTATTTCTTAAAAACTCCTGGTGTTTCTGCTCCTGAAGGATTCTCTCCTGCTCCAGGCGCTGCAGTTCTTCCGGAGTGGGGCCGGTGGGCGTGGGAGCAAATATCTCATTTAACATGCCCTGAAAAACCCCCATCATGATCGCGTTTCCGATCATCTGGTCAGTGGAAGGGGCGCTCGGCTTGGGCGCGCTGTAAGTCTTCGCCGGCGGCGTAATGGTCTTTTTGTAGGTATTAATAGTCGATTGTGAAGGAGGCGTATCGACATGGGTGGGCGCGGGAACATTGGGCACGTTGCCGATCGAACCGTAAGCATCAGCAACCCCATCCCCGTCATAATCCACGCTCAAGGCCAATAACGGCGTGACCCAAAAGCACAAGACGGCAGAGATAAGCACAGCCAGGAAAAGGTTTTTCATAAAGCATTATTATTATACTATATGCGTGAATGATAAAACAGTAAAAAAATGCGAACATTGCAGCATAGCTAACAGTCTCGGCAACATGCAAAGTGGAGAACCCGTTCAACCTCGCAGGTTGAACGGGTTCTTCTCCTCGACAAGCTTCCTGGCTACCCATTCAACCTCGTAGGTTGAATGGGTTTGTCTATGCGCCCTGGCCCTGATTCTGCATCAGGCCAACGTCAATGGTATCTTCAGAACCGGTGGCATAAATTTGGCGGCTCCTATCAATCAAAAAAAGCAGGCCCGTTTTCGCGGACCTGCTTTTGACTGTTTGCTAAAGAGAGATTATGCTATATCGACTCCTCCACCTTAAGCGTGGCTTTGTTATCAACCGGCTGATCTAATTCCCGCTCTGCCTGGGAATCCGAAACTCCGGTCTCCTGTTCCAATACGGCCAGATACCGCAAAGTCTGTTGGAAAAAGTTGTTCAGATCACTCGCGGACGCGCTTGCCGTCCCTTCGGTCTGAATCAGCACGGCCTTACGGCGGGTCTGGGTCAAAGAGATCGCGGTGCCGACGGTCTGGGCCTTTATCAGGCCGGAATCGAATCCCAGAACTTCGGGTTCTTCGAATTCTCCGGGCAGGATATAGGTGGACAGAAACATATTCCTGCCGGCATCGATGTTCTGATGAAAAGAATGATTTTTATCCGGCCCGGTCCCCAACTTCGAGGCCAGCCCCTTCCGGGTGAACAGCTCAAACCGGGCTTCATCCATCACTGCCTGCAGCTCATCGTTCATAGTCCCGTAAAGCATCAGCTCGACAGCCTCGAAATCAAGCTGTTTGTTCTTAAGCAAAGAAAGTATCGCCGCGTACCCTGCCGCGCCATCGCGTTCGCCCAGCTTATCCAGTTCCGTGAAAATCTCCGTTTCGGTCAGGATACCGGCCTCGACTAACGGACCATAATATACTTTCAACCCGGCGAACGGCAGATACTGCCATTGTTCCGGCACGCTCACCGGCTTGCCGGTTTCCTGCACCTGCTTCTCAATCGCGCGGGTGGCGTTTTTGTAGCCTTCGACCGCGGGCTGATCGACAAAACAGATGCCCCAGAGATAGGCAATCGCCGCCACAGTCCGCTGCATCCCCAGCATCAGGCCGCCGACCCCGTTCAGATCCGATACAGCAAGCTCGAATGTCGGGTACCCATTATCAGTCAAATACTGCCAGAGTCCGCTGTCCGGCTTTTCCCGGCCCAGATTAAACCGCAGAAACACCCGATCGTTTTCCTCAACCGAACGAAGCAGTTCCGGACTCAGCTTTTCATTGTAAAACAGGGTAACTCCTTTTCCGTCTTTTCCGAGTGATTCTTCGACAAGCTGCTCCATCCAGATAGCTAAATACTTGAGCTCTTCCGGCAGGACCAGGGTGACCTTGTCCCGTCCGGCAAACGCGGCGTTCTGAGTGAGAAACGCGGCCAGCCGGAGAAAAATATCAGATTTTCCCGAATCCGGCTCGTTCATCTCCAGCGAAGCCTTAAGCACTGAATCTACGCGTTCAGGCGCGACAATGGCCAGGGGCAGCAGAAATATATTTGTTGTCGGCGCGGTAAATCTTCCGCCGATATCGCCCAACCCATTAAGCTGGATTCCACGCTGCGGATACTCGCCGGTATCAAACGGTGACCCTTCATCCGTAACTACCCAGATATGTTCGTTCGGGTTTTTCCCGGTTTTGTTAAACAAAGCGGTAAAATAGTTTTTATGCGATACGGTCTCCTGGGTGGTTCCGGATTTACTTACCGGAATTACCAGGGTCTGTTCCAGCGCCGCCTCCAGCGAGCCCTCGGCAAGCGAGATCTCATTAAGTATTCCCCGAATCGCCTCCGGATCAGTAGTCCTGAGACTGTAGATCCTGGTCTGACGCTCGCCAAAGGTCTTCTTAACAAATTCCACGCTCAGACCGGAACCGCCCATGCCGCAGAAAATCACGTATTTATATTTCGCGGTAATATCTTTTCCATCCTTGACGACCTGCGCCACCGCCTGCCGGCCTTCCCGGGTAAACAGTAGCCAGGCCAGGTGATTTATTGTCCACCCTAAGCGGTTGCTTTTACCGTCGAATCCGATCTGGGTCAGATAAGGATCGAGTTTTTCCGCTTGCCCCCGATTCTGGACCCCATGCAGATTTTCCAATTTCGCGTTAAATTCATCCGCCTGAAGCTGCTTCAGCAGAGTTGATTCAGTATCTTCCTGAGAAGTCCCTTTCAGCTTTATTTTTACTACCGGAACCGCTTGTTCTATAAGGTCTGTAATCACTTCCGGCTGAGGAATCCGCACCGAAGGAGCCAGGCACGATTTTTCCGAGGCGGCAAAAGAAAGGTTGGACAGGAGAAACATCTGGATCATAAGCAGACTTACCGGCCTTAACACCCTGATTGCAATCATTTACGTCCTCCAATTTAATAAGTTAATAAAATTAATAAGCAAAGTCTGGAAAAATTTATAAAGTATACCTGTTAAAAACGATACTGTCAAAAAGAATATTTTTCACCAGACTTAAGACTTAAGACATGAGACAGCTCATTAGCTCATGAGCTTCTGAGCAGCATCTTAGCATCTTAGGAAAAGATAGCAGACCGAAGGCCCCATTCAACCTCGCAGGTTGAATTTTTGGTTTAGGTAGGAGTGAGATAATACGTGCCTTACGATTGTTCTCATTGCTTTCAACGAGGGGGCCAGGCCTGCCCCCTTGGATGTCCTGATACCCCCAGCCCTACTTAAACAAATGACCGCCAAAGGCGTCCAGCAGGGAAATTTACCATTCGGGTAAATTTTACCCTGGGAAAAGTAGGCAAAGAAAGCAGGCGCACGGAGTGCTCGGAGCGAACGTTTCGGTTCTTTCCTGTAAGACCCCCAGCCCCTAAAAGGGGGTCTCAGGGGAGCACTTCACGGAAAAACCAAAACGTAGGATTGCTCCTGCGCTTCCTAAGGCGCCACGAGTTGTATGAACAATAAAAAGCTACATATCGATAGCCCCTTAATCGCGCCTTAGGCGCGCACACATCCTACTCCCTGCCGGCGACAAGTTTGATCATTGGGTTTTAGTTATTGGTTATTATTTGGAAATTGTGATTTGGTTATTGCCTGCCGGCAGGCAGGTTATTTTGCAACCTCTATCCTGTGACTTCCGACTTCTATTCTCCTCACAAGTGAACGCGGCGAACATTCATATAGATTATAGCTCTTTAAACAAAAAAAACGGGGACTCTATGTCCCCGCTTTTTTTAGAAAACTGCCTGATTTACAATACCTGAACTTTTTTACTCTCTTCAGGTTTTTCCGTCCGGCCGATTTTAACGGTCAGGACGCCGTCTTTATAATCAGCCGCTACATCATCTTCTTTTATGTTCGAAGGCAGCGGGATCTGCCGGGAGAAGCTTCCGTAGTTTATCTCCTGGCGGCGAAGCTTATCCCCGTCTTTATCTTCAATCACGGACTTACGCTCTCCGGAAATTACAAGAGCCCGGCCCTTTATTTCTACGCTAATCTTATCCTTATCCATCCCGGGCAGATCCATCTTTATAACGTAATGCGTATCTTCTTCCTTCAAGTCAATATCCGGAATAAAGAAATTATTCGCGCTGGAAGAAAACCCGCGGCTTTGAACACTGCGGTTAAAACCTTCCCCGAAAATCTTATTCATCCGTTCTTCCATGCGCCTCATCTCGGGCAGCGGATCCCACTCATCCCCCCAGAAATTATCCCAATATCCCGGACGGCGCCGGCTGAAATAATCCAGAGCATTGTACGGCTTTTTTGAGATTACGATGGTGTCTGAAGCTACCGGGCGCGCCTCAAAATCCTTTACCCGTTTATTCAGACTGTCAAGATAGACCCCTTCGGCGATCAGTCCGACAAGCAGGACCACCACCAGCGCTATTAGGAATTTTTGAGTTTTCTCGTTCATATCCTATCCCTCCCTTCACTCAGAAATTCCTGTTTAAAATAACCAACCTGCTTTTGCGAACAACAAACTTCTACTTATCAATTTTTTCCTCGAGTTCCAGAATTACTTTCAATCCCTTTATCTTAACGCCCTTTTTATCTATGTATTCCCAGCAATGCGCCAGCTTCTTCAACTCTCTTTTTGAGTAAAGCCGGGAGGTCAACTTTCCCTTCCGGTTCGGGGTTACGACTCCCTCCCGGTCAAGCTGTTTGATAACCCACACTGGCATATCCAGCAGCCTCTGGATCACTCCGGTGGTAAAAATCGGCTCGTCAATATCTATTTCAAATTCGATAAACTCCGGATTATCCTGAGGTTTTTTCCGCATTGAACCTCCTTTTAATAATAAAAATATCCTATTTTTAAAAATCCGTCAAGCGATTTTCGAAATTTTTTTTTCGTTTTTAAGGAAAAAGGCCGGAAGGTAACCTGATGGACCGCAGGCCGAACTTATTCGGAACGATTTTTTTTAAATTTCTATAATTTTTGAACGGAGCCGTTTAATCAGAAGAACCATTACCAGTCCGGCAAGAAGCGGCACGATTACCGGCGGCCAGAAGCCAGTTGCCCTGTAGATATTCCCCAGCGGTTCGATCAATGACGCGTTTTCCGCTTGCCCGGACTCCAGCATCCAAAGCTCCCAGGCAGTCAGGGCCGAGACCAGCGGAAAGACGATCAGGGTTAAGACAGTAAGCCGGTTAAGTCTTTGCAGTTTAAGATCAGGCGGCGCGGATTCGAAGCTTTCATAGACCCTGTCTTCGGCCCGGCTGCGGCGGAACAGGCCGAAATTATACCTTGAGAGCAGAAACAGCATGACCGCCAGCCCCAGGGAAAAGACTTTACCCACCATGTCCACGTCCGACATCAGAGATACGGCCAGCAGCGTTACTCCGGCCAGAGACAGGACAATACTTTTACCCAGGTAAAACCGTCTTGCCGCCACACAGCTTTTCATTCGATTCACTCGGAAAAATCAAACAGAGAACCGGCCCCCTGCTGCTGTTTGGCATCCAGGATAACCTTCATGGCCTTTTGATTCAGATCCTCGATGCGGGCAAGATCCTGCTCAGTCAGTGATTGGCCGCCGCCCTTGATCAATCTGCCGTACAGAGACTCCAGTTCTTTGGCCTCTTCCGGAGAAAGATTTTCCGCTACCTCTTTTACCATTGACGCCAATTCATTCTGTTCTTTGGCAGAAAGACTGTTCTTTTGATTATTCACATCCTCCCCAAACTGCCTGAAATCCGGAGTCTGCCAATTCGGCCCCTGCGAAACTTCCTTGTCGAATCCGCGCAACCGAGTTGTTTTGGTCTGGGCAGCCGCGGCCGAAGCTATCAGACACAGACCGAAGGTAAGAACACTCAGGCTCAATAATTTCTTTCTGTTCATCAGTCTCTCCTTGTTCAATCTTCTTTGTTTTCGCTTATTTCTTCTTCTACCTCAACCTCTTCGATCAGCTCCTTATCTTTCAGTTCGCTATCCTCGGGCGGCTCGGTGGCCTCTTCCAGCATACTGGGATCCCACAACACCGCGTAAGTCAGCCCGGACACCACCTTCTTTCCTTCCTCTTCAGAAACAACACCAAGAAAAGGATCAGCCTCCAACAGACCAAGTTTCAGCCCGGCCCGTAAAAAGTAGCTCTGTCCCGGCTGCAGATTGAAATTTCTGGCCGGGTCCTTCCCGGTGGGATGATCAATGGAGATAGTTACCTTCCCGGGTTTGGCTTCGTACACAAAATAGGTCCCGCTGTTCAGTCCGCCGATCCGTTTACCATTAGCGTTTATGTATATTCCCCGGGCCGATCCCACGAACTGTTCTTCCCGGAAAATATAAATAATACCTTTACCCGTCTCTTCCGACGGGGAGTAAGGCTCGGGTTTTTTTACCAGGTCCAAAGTCTTCGATGTGGCGCAGCCGGAGATGAAACAGATCATCAGGACAGCCGCGGCAGTTAATAAGCCTCTTTTAATCATCAGTTTTCTTTCCTCCTTTTAAGCGGCAACAAGTCATTACCGGCGTTCTGCTTCCGTTGGTTCCGGATCAGATGGTTCCTTCTGGATAAAAAGATTGTTCAGCCGGGCAAAGTCATTGATCACAGAGTTGCCGAATCCACCGGTAAAGCGGCCAATCACCGGAGTTGACAAAAATCCGATTAACTGTCTCCTGGCCCAAAGATCGTCCGGATGGCGCTCAACGTATTCCTGGTTCATCTCGATCAGCTCCCACAAAACCCGGTTATACTCGTCATTGGGTATCACGGACCAATTAGAGGCCCCATGGTTCCTCATCTGATCGAGAGTCCGCCATTGTAAAAAGGCAGTATGACTAACCGGTGAATATGTCTTTCGACGGATGAATTCGTCCAGCAGCTCCAGCACCTGTTCTTCTCCGGCTCCTCCGCCAAGCGGACTGTCCATTATCATGTAACAATACACTATCCGGACCAGGATACTGCCTTCCGGCGGCTGAGCCTTGTATTTTAAAAAAAGCGCGTTCAGGATATTCACACACTCTTGGTAATCACGATTATAAATACAGAACAGGGCCTGATTGAAACTTTCCCGGTCCCTGGCATCACTAAAAAGTTTTATCTCTTCTTTCTGCAGGTCAAAACTATCCATAACAGGAATATCCAGGTATCTCTCCGCCTTGGCCGCCAGCTGATCCTGATAATCCCTTATCCGATCGTGAAATTCCTGAAACTCTTTTTCTCTCGTCTTACCATCTTTAGCGAGGATTCCATCGCAGTTCTTCAACAGCCTGTCAACAACCGCCTTCAATGCCGGCTTCAGCATTACAAGTTCGGGTGACAGTTCCAACACCTCCAGATCCTGATTCAGCTTCCGCAAGCTGCTTATATTCTCCTCCGGTTCGACAGCGGGCCAATCACCCGGCCGGGCCATATAGTAGAGCCGCAGATCATTTTCAATTATCTGGATCTGTTTATTGATGAATTCAAGACGAATGATATCCTTTTCCCGGAGACTTAACCCTGAAGCAGAAGCAAGACCGTTGAACAGGCCAGCTGACAGAAAAGCTATTATCAAGAAGCCGCACACTCTAAACATGTACTTTATTATTAAAGAAACAAACCCGATTGGCAAGGATTTTCATTCATTCCCCGACCAAAAATCCGGACAAAGCGAAAAAGATCAGAAAATCAAAGAAAAGAGCACTTTTATAAAAAATTGTTTAATTTAAACTATAAGTCACAAGAGAAAGGAGTAAAGAAAAAATGGAAAACTTATCTTATTTTTTTTCTTTCCTGCTCACGATTCCTGTAATTCTCGCGGTACATGTAACCCTTTTTATGATCGGTCTGGCCCTGGGAATGGAGAATCCGGCCCATTTTATCGGCAAGAAACAATCTCCACGGTCAACAACATGGTCGATTTTTTCCAGCGTCATCGCTGTCTTTTTCGGCGGAATTTTACTCAGCTGGATGACCGGCGTATCCGGCGCGGAAGCCGGCATTTTTCTTGGCTTACTCGCCTGGAGCGGGTTTCTGGTATCCAGCATCTTCCTGCTTACCCTGGGGATGGGAAAAACCGTCAGCGGCCCCATTTCAATGACAATGGCCCTCACAATCGCCATTCGTCAGAAGGCATGGAAGGCGTTTCAAGCAAAACTGAGAATTGACAGCCTCAATAAATCTCTGCAACCAGAGCTAAAACCCGAGCAGCTGAATGAAGTCCAGCAACCGCGGGTGCAGAAGAATCTCGAAGAATCCCTGAGGGAGATCCTCAATCAGGGACAGGAGCAGGAACAGGCACAACCCCAGCAAACCGTAGTTTCCATCCTGGAAAGCCAGGCACATCTAAATCCGAATCAGGCTCAGAGCGCGGCAAACAAGTTGCTGGCCGGAGCGCAGGCGGTGGAAATGGCCGGCGACCTCGTCCCGGGACTTTCAATAGAAGAAACATTTCGATTGTTAAAGAGTTCAGCCATCTGGACAATCGCCATGCTGCTGCTGTCGCTTCTGGCGGGAATCGCCGGCGGAATCAGCGGGGTACG
>JAGYOO010000370.1 GCA_018399295.1 Candidatus Omnitrophota bacterium
AGGAAGTAAAAACCCGCGAAGCGGAAATTACTGCAGCCATGGAGCGTGCCGAACTGCGTCAGGGTTTTCGCAAGATTTTTGCCCTAGCCACCTACGGGAACCGCCGTTTTCAAGCCGGCGAACCCTGGAAGACCCGGAAAACCGATCCGGAGGCTGCCGATCGTTTGCTGATGGAACTGGCTTATGTGGTCCGTGATTTAGCGGTGATGATAGAGCCGTATATTCCTGAAACCTCCGCCAGAATATTGCGTTTTCTTGGCCAGGAAGGCTCTACATGGGAGGTTCTGGGAGATTTCTCGGGTCTTAAAAAAATAAGCTCTCCGGAGATACTCTTCGAGCGGCTGGAGGATGACCTCATTAAGGGGCTGCGTGAGCGCTTTGCCGGCAGCCAGGCGGATCGGGCTGAGAAAGAGAAGGAGAGGAAGGCAATGGAAGAAACAGAGAAAGGGAAGCCGGAAGAACAGGCAGAAAAGAGTCTTGAAGAGCAGTTCACCGAAGCGGTGGATCTGCGGATTGCAAAGATTACCGCCGTTGAACGACATCCGGAAGCGGATAAACTGTATATCGAGACTATCGATGCGGGTGAGGAAGAGGAGCGACAGATTGTGAGCGGTCTCGTGCCTTTTTATGAGGAAGAGGACCTGCTGAATAAGAATATAATTTTAGTCTACAATCTTAAGCCGGCCAAACTGCGCGGGGTAAAAAGCCAGGGAATGCTGTTAGCAGCCGAGAAGGCCGGTGACGAGGAACACAGTAGTGTCGAGGTTCTGTTTGTCGATGAGGCAGCTCCGGGAACACGCGCGGTTCTGGAGGGGTATTCTCTGCCGGAAACTGCCCCGAAAAAACTCAAAATAGACGACTTTTTTAAGATTCCCATCAGCGTGAAGGATAATACCGTTATGGTCGGCTCCACTGTTCTGACAGTCAACGGAAAGCCGGTTACTACCAGAACTGTGACACAGGGAAAAGTCGGTTAATACGGTTTAATGGGACTTATTCAGCCGGTTGAAATCAATGACCTGCCAAGGGGCTCAAATTTTCTTCAATCCGCTTTGTG
>JAGYOO010000371.1 GCA_018399295.1 Candidatus Omnitrophota bacterium
TTTCAAGCCGATACGGCCTCAGCAGTTGTCGTTCCATTCGGGTTCGGCCCGCCTCTGCCTGATTCTGTTGGCGTGAATTCTAAAGGCGCTATTTCCCCGGTTTGGGATCTGAAAACCCGGGTTAATCTCAGAAGATCCGGGAAAAAACCGGAGCAGGCCGGTACGGATGTCTATGACGTCAGCAACTTCGCAATGGAGATGTCCAATGAAGACAGTAATATAATGCTGGGAGATGTCTCCGCTAATCTTTCCTATTTTACTATCGACGGTAAGGTTAAGGGAATGAAGACATTTTACGACATTGGCAGTGAATTCAAGATCACCGCGGTGGCTGGAGCTCGCAACTGCAGTTGGGAAGAGCTGTGGCAGGAACGTCAGCGGGAAAGAGGTTATTCTTCCCGAAATTATGTGGGAGGTATCCGGGTGGAACAGGGGATAGGAGACGGGAGTATCGGGATTAACCTCGCCCGTTCCTCTAATGAACAGACTTATTCCAGCGGATATTTTAATTCCCGTCGCAACAGCGTGGCCAGTGTTGATCTGGGGTATAATCCGGTGGAAAACCTGGATCTGAAAGGTGAGTTTGCCTTGAGCTGGCTTGACAGCGAGAATTATTACAGAGACGATTCGGGAAAGTCAGATCAGGCAATGCGCCTTCTGGGAAAGTATGATCTTGGTCCTCTGGCATGTACCGCGGGCTTTAATCGGTTCGGCAGCGACTTTTCCTCTGTAAGCGGGCGGGAGATCCCGGATCTGGAAGAGTATTATTTTCGAACCCGGATGGATCTGCATGATGCCTTCCGGCTGGGGTTTTCTTACGTTACCAGCCGGGATAATCTGAACAGTCAGAAAGAGACTACTATGCGCAAACGAAGCCCGGCCGTGGATGTCTCTCTGCTGCTCTCGCCATATACGCGGGTGAGGCTGGGATATGACCTGACCCTGACGGAAACCGCCGACGGTTCGATTAACGAACAAGGACACCGGGCCGCGATCAACCTCGCTGCCTTG
>JAGYOO010000038.1 GCA_018399295.1 Candidatus Omnitrophota bacterium
TTTAAGATCAGATATATTATTATTTATCCATGAAGAAAATTCAGGTAAATTAGTAACTACGGTTAAGACAAAGGCAATTGAATTGGGGGAGAAAAGCGCTGTTGAGTGGGTGATTATGGACGGAGCTCCAGGCATCGGGTGTCCGGTTATTGCTTCGATTGCCGGAGTTGATCTGGCTGTTATTGTCACCGAACCGACACTGTCCGGACTGCACGATGCCGCCAGGGTCAGCGAAACCGCGGCGCATTTTAAAATTCCGGTAGCCTTTATTATTAATAAGTTTGACCTGAATCCGGAGATGACCGTTCGAATCGAAAATTACTGCCGCGAGAATCGGATACCCCTGCTGGGCAAGGTAGGATTTGACCGGAATGTGGTGCAGGCCATGGTTCAGGGGCGGACAGCAGTTGAGTACGGCGGACAGGCCAAAGAGAATATTGAGGCAGCCTGGATGGAGCTGAATAAAATAATTAAACAGGGAGATAAAAGATGAACCATATTCACCGCCGTTTTTCTGAAAAGTTCAGAAGTAGCTGGGTAAAGGTGAAGTTTTTTTCGGATGATCCCGGATTTTCGGGTGGGAATTTTCGGGGCAGGTTTTGTGAGGCACTGAAACAGGCCCTGGTTTCGCCGTTGCTTCTGGATCGAAACAGCTTGACCTGTCCCGGCGCCCGCTATGCTTTCGGTTGGGATACGAAAGAAGCTGACCGGGAAAAAATGCTTAAATTCTGCCCCGGAGTTTCCAATTCCTCCTCCCTGGCGCTCGCGATTCCGGTTCCCGGTCGCTTGATTAAAAAGTTTAAGTATGTGGGGCTGAATTTCGAAGGAGAACCTGACCTGCTTATATCCTATCTTGAACCGGAAAAAGTAATGGAAATACTTAAGGTCTATTCGGATAAACAGGGGATAGGTCTGGATGTCTCTCTCAGCAGCGTCATGTCTATATGTGAAGGCGTCGCGGTAAGGAGTTTTATCGATAAGAAGATAAGCCTTTCTTTCGGCTGCCGCGATTCGCGGCGCTTTGCCGGGATCGGCATGGAGAAATTGGCGATAGGCATACCCGCGAATATGTTTAACAGTCTGCTTGAACTTGAACCATTGGTCGTAAACACGTGAAGACTTATCTTGAATGCATTCCCTGCTTCTTCCGTCAGGCCTTGGAGGCCGGGACTTTGGCCGGAGCTGACGAAGAAACTAAAAAAAGGATCATTGACGATATCGCGGCTGAGATTCCGTCATTTTCTCTTTCCCGCACCCCGCCGGAAATGGGCCGGGTGATTTATGGGATTGTTAAGAAGCATACGGGTAACAGCGATGTTTATGCCGCGATAAAGGAAAAAAGCAATAAGCTGGCCCTAAACGCCTATCCCCGGCTCAAAGAGAAGGTGCGTTGCGGGCGCGATCCGCTGCGGACGGCGGTTGAACTGGCTGTTGCCGGAAATATTATTGATTTCGGCGTGAAAAATTCTCTTAATGTTGAAGCGGAATTAGAGCGGATCCTGAAAAAAGAAGAAAAGACCATCGCGAAGGAAAGCAATTCGATGTTTCAATTCGCGCAGTTTCGGGAGGATTTGGCGGATTCCCGGAGAATCCTTTATCTTGGCGATAATGCCGGAGAAACAGTATTTGACCGGGTGCTGCTGGAAGAGGTCAAGTCACAGTTCGGGGAAAAAGAAATATATTATGCCGTAAAAGGAGCCCCGGTGATAAACGACGCGCTGGAAGCGGACGCGCGTTTTTGCGGTCTGGACAGGGTCAGTGAAATAATCTCCAGCGGAGTGAAATCACCGGGTACTGTGCTGAAGTGGACCTCGGGTGATTTTCTGAAGATCTACATAAACGCGGACATGGTTATCAGTAAGGGGCAGGGTAACTTCGAGGCATTGAGTCCTCCCGGTCGGGATGTCTATTTTCTGTTTATGGCAAAGTGTGAGGTGATCGCCCGGGATATCGGCTGCCGGTTAGGAGATGTTATCCTGACGCGCAAGCAGGGATAGGAGTCTGTGGTAAGGGCCGGACCGGCGGGTATGAAAGAAATGAAAACCATGGTAATCAAGATTCTTTACGACAGAAAAACGAGTGATGAAAAGCTGGCTGTTGGCTGGGGGCTTTCTTTTCTCGTGGATAAAAAGATTTTGTTTGATGCCGGAGAAACGGGAAGTGCTCTGGTCCGCAACGCTTTGTCTCTGGGAGAAGATTTTGACAAGCTGGAAAACATAATCATCTCCCATGATCATTGGGACCATACCGGTGGATTAAACGACGTGCTGGATAGGAAAAAAGGCCTTAAGGTTTTTGTTTGTCCCGGATACCCGGAACTGGAGAAAAGCATAACCTTCCGGGGCGGAGTGCCGGTTAATGTGGAGAAAAGCGGTTTGATTATCAGCCCGAATTTTTTTTCTTCCGGTCCTTTGCCTACGTTTTATAAACAAAAAATTCTTACCGAACAGTCTTTGATTATAAAGACCTCTCAGGGGGTTTCAGTCCTGACCGGCTGCGCGCATCCCGGAATTGTTGTTATTGCCGAGGCGGTAAGGGGGATGTTTCCGACTGACCAGTTGTATATGATTGCCGGAGGGATGCATCTTAAAGACGCTACCCCATCGGAGATCGAGGCAACGGCTCTGCGGCTTAAGAGTTTGGGTTTTCAGAAGGCCGGGCCCAGCCATTGCAGTGAAGAGCTTGCCGAGGCGATATTTAAACAGGTATTCAAGCAAGGGTTTGTTGAGGTTGAGGTTGGGAGGGAATTGACGATTTAAAAGCTCATGAGCTCATGAGCAGCATTTTAGCATCTTAGGAAAAGAACAAGTAAGGGCGCTCCGCCCCTTAACCCCGGGTTACTTAATTAATGTTCACCAAAGGCGTCCAGCCGGGAAATTTATCCGGGGGATAAATTTTGCCCGGGGAAAAGAAAGTAACCAAAGAAAGCAGGCGCACGGAGTGCTCGGAGTGAACGTTTCGGTTATTTCCTGTAAGACCCCCAGCCCCTAAAAGGGGATCTCAGGTGAACACTTCACGGAAAAACAGAAACGTAAGCCTGCTCCTGCGCTTCCTAAGGCGCCACGGGATGTATTAAAAACATAAGCTCACAGTTCATAAGCAGAGGACGGAAGTTTGAAGACCGAAGTCTGAAGACGGAATTTCGTGAGTTCTTAAATCTTCTTCTGACTTCTGATTTCCGACCTCCGACTTCTATCTTCTCACAAGTGAGCGTCCGCATAGCACATAGCCCATAGGGGTTTGCAAAAATCCTTCGCGTAAGATATACTTTTTATCTTATGATCCCGTCTAAAATCTCAAGAATCCTAGTTATTGTTATCCTCTGCCAGAATTTGGTTTGTGGGGTTTCTCCGGCGGGTTATGCCGCGATGATTTCCAGCGAGGAAACCTGTCTGGCGCCGTTTGTCGTTTTTCAGAAACCGGAGTTTCAGCAGGGCTTTTGGAGGAGATCCTTGCAGGAGGCCGCGCTGGGCAATCTTCCCGAGGCCGGGATATCCCGGCGTGGTTTTCTCATGGGGATTTTTGCCTCCGGCATGACCCTGCTTCTGCCGCCGCATCTGAAGGCCGAAAAAAATGACATCCGTTATTATGTCGCCAGTACCATGGCCTGGTTTCTCCCCGGTGCTGACGAGTTAATGCGCAATAATGAACTGTTTCTGAAGTCATTCGGTGATCCCTGGTTTTGGGAGAGCATCGGATGGGAGGAGCTTCGCGCCGGGTCCGCAGCGGAAATCTACCGAAATAGTAAGCAGGAACTGGACAGATATGCTGAAACTTTTTCTGGTTTTTCCCTTCAGAACGGAGATTACTTCAGCCTGCTTATTTCGGTCGTAAGGCAGGAGAACTGGAAAAGCAGATTAAGACGGATTTGGAACGAGCGGCGGGAGAGGGAGTTTCGCGTACAGATCGGCGACTTTTTGATTAATACCGGCCTTGCCATGCAGGAAACCGGAGCAGAGATCGATCTGGATGATTTTACCCGGGCTGATTTCTGGCGGGAACGGGTAAAGCTGCCGGAAGCACAGGTAAAAACAGCGGCTGAGCTTACGAGAACCGCGTTTGAGGAGGTAATTACAAAAATCGAAACCGAATATTCTGGTAAGTTTTTTGTCCATCAAATAATCCGGGTGGCGGGAGTTTATTTGCTAAACGGCGACTGGGAACAGATTCTCGGAAGCATCAGCCGGGAAGACCTTGAACAGCCGCGGCAGTATCTGGAAGAACTGCCGGATTTTAACCGAATAAAGAAAAGAGTCATAACCGCTTCCGTGAGTGCCAAAGGGGCAACGGCTATAATCCAAACCCCCAGCTTTTCCCGGCGCGCGTTTTTTAAATATCTTCCTTTTCGGAAAAAACGGCTGGATGAAAAAAGATTTATTCAGCCTGAAACTTCAATATAGTTCATAATTATGAAATACGCCAGAAGGCTTGTCCATGCCTGTTTAATCGCGGGGATCCTCATCCAGACTTGCCCTGCCCGCGCGGCTTTTGAAGCCGCGGTACTTTCGCCCCGCCTTAGCCGATCCTGGCCGGCTTATCAAAAGTTGTTTATTGAAAACTGTCGCTCCCAGATTGTCCGGATTTTGGGAGATGAGTTTAAGATCTCTCTGGCTACGGTCTATAATCTTAAAAGAGTCCGGCCCGCGAATACCTTCGACTCGACGCGGATTGCCGAACTCTCGGGACAACTGATGCAGCGAGAGCCGGAAAGTTTAAATCCTTTGATAACCAAGATCGAGGCGGATGTATTCCGGCGGCGGATTGAATCAGGCGAAGAAATCTTAAATGAGACGGGAGAGCACGTGATATCCCGGGTCTGGGTATTCGCGGATCAGGACAACGAGGTCCAGGGATATATTTACGTGCGGTGTGCTCCGGAAAAAGGTGTCTGGAAAACATATATTGCTGAAACCGCAGTGGACTGGGGCATGCGGGATAAACAGGTGGGTGAGGCCCTGTTTTTAAAAATGATGCAGGGGATAGTTCTCGAGTTCGCCGGCAAAACGAATGAATTCATATTTTACGGACATAGTGCTAATCCGAAGATCTACGCTGAAAACGGGTTGGCGGTTAAGCTCGGATTCTCCGTAACCAGGAGCGATGATTTTTTTTATGAATTTACCCGCGAGTTTTATCTTGAAAGGTCTTTTCAATCCTTTACCGATGCCCTGCAGATGTCTTCTCCCAAAGTTCAAAAGGAAATGGTAGCGGATTTATTGAAAGAGATAGGAAGTCATATCAGTCGGGGGTATTTCTCGGAAGCGCTTCTGGATTTTTCCAGCTGGCACCGGTATGGGAATGGACTGGAGTATTACGGAGATATGGAACTGAATCTGTCGGAGGTCACGGCAGCGTCTATATCCGAACGGTTGAGGGACCGGATTATCCGCGAAGTCGGCCCGAACCGGCAACTTCTGTCCCGGGTGGATGAATTGGTTTTTGGTAAGACACGGGAAGGGTTCGAGCTTTTGGAGGATGAGATAACTTATGGAAAATATTACCCGGCCTATCGGGATGCGGTTATCCGGGCGTTGGGGCCGGTTCAACGTGTTCTGGTGATCGGTTGTGGGTTAAACGGTAAATTGGAAACCCGGCTACGGGACCAAGGGGTGTATGTGGTCGGAGTCGATCTGCGGCTGGGATCAATGGACAATCCCGGTCTGGACCGGTTTGTGCCTGGTGACGCGCACAGGCTTGCGGAATTGCCCGGGATGAAGGAGGAAGCGGCTTTTGACGCGGTAATGTTTGCTGAGAGTATCGGGTACATGGATATTCCCCGGGTGCTGGAACAGGCAGTCCGAATGTTAAAGCCAAAAGGAAAAATCCTGATTACTACCTATCCACCCCGGAGCGGGCACTCTAATAGTGTATATAAACGGTTTTCCGATAGATATTGGAAAGATATAAAAGTCAGGGGTTTTTTGCCGGAAGTCCAGGACCACTTTTTTCTTTCTCTGGGCAATTTTACTTTGCCCGGCCACGTTCAATTTGTTACTCTTACAGAAACAGCTAAGGATAAAATCCCGCAGATTCGCTCTCCCGGTCTGCCAAAAGGGATCGCTTCCGCGATCTAAGGTTATGGTAACGGCATTTTTCCCGATCTCAGGGTATAATAGCAATAGGGATGATAATGAAAACAGGAAAAATACTTACAGCGGATAAAGTCAGCATTGATTATGAGTGGGACGATCATGGGGCAGATTCAGCGGTCATAATCTGCCACGGATTTTTTAACAGTAAGCAGAACCGCACGGTTCGCCGGACCGTTGGATTGCTGTCTGAGCGGTTTGATACGGTTTTGCTCGACTTCCGCGGACACGGAAAGAGTGGCGGCCTGTTTACCTGGTCAGCCCGTGAGTATCAGGATCTGGAAGCAGTTATTGATCTTGTCCGTCCGAATTACAAGTCGCTGGGAATCGTCGGATTTTCTCTGGGGGCGGCCACCTCGATTATCACCGCGGCCCGTCGTCCGGATATAGACAGTATGATCCTTATCGGCTGTCCCTGCAGTTTCTGGACGGTTAATTTTCATTTCTGGGAAATACCGGTGCTGTACGACCTGGCGGGTAATGTCAAAAGCGGATTCCAGGGTAAGGGAGCCCGGGTTTCGCATATGTTCACGCGAAAGACCCGGCCGGTTGACGCTGTTGCCCGATTGAAGGATATCCCGCTGTTTTTTATCCATGGCGACCAGGACTGGGTGGTAAAGCACAGCCACAGCCAAAAACTGTACAGGGCCAAACCCGGAGAAAAGAAGATCGAGATCATTCCCCGCGGATTTCACGCCGAATGGCTGATCGCCCAATTCCCCGACCAGATGAAAAAACTGATGCTGGATTGGTTCGCGAAAACGCTGCGATAGCTCATGAGCTCTGATAAGAATAACCAATAACCAAATTACAATTTCCAAATAATAACCCTGCCTACCGGCAGGCAGGCAATAACCAAAATCACAATAACCAAACAAAAAGTTTGTTTATCGGGAGTTTGTGATTTGGAATTTGAGATTTGTTTGTAACTTGGTGCTTGGTGATTGGAATTTTCAGCCAAACATAGCTCGCGCCGCAGGCGCGTTAAACCGCTCTTTCCGTTTTCGCGCGGTTGATTTTGTGTTGGTAAGGTGAGAGGGTTTTGGTTTTGGTTGGGAATCTGGCGAAGAACTTCTCGATCCTGTCCCTGATCAGTCGCGCGTTCCAGCGCAGATGGACCTGATACTGATATTCCCGATTTAGCACTGTTACATTGAATGCCTTATCCATTTCAGCAAGCAGTTTTTCGCAATATTTCCGCGCGGCTGGAGATGTCCCGCTTCGGCGGTAGATCGCTTTGACTTGATCCCGGACCAGGGAGATGTGGGCTCGGTTCTGCAGGGCATTCTTGATGTTTCTGAATTTCTCGTCCTGGTTGAATTTATAGAGACTGCCAAAAAACTGAGCCTGGGGATGCTCCATCCCGGACATTATATCCGCTATCCTGTATCTGGCTCCTAAATTCGGTTCTTTGCGCAGTTTTTTTAGCAACAGCTTGTAGATATCGGTATAACCGTGTTTATCCATTATCCGCGCTGCTCTGCTGGTCAACTCGTTTTCGTCTTTTTTATAATACGTTATGGGGTCGAGCTGAATGATCTTTGCCAGGATGTCCCATCGTTGACGTCTGGCCAGCTCTTCTATTAGGATATCCTGGGCCCTTAGCGTATTTTCGATCGCACTATCGAGTTCGTCTTTAAACTCTTCTTTAAACTGGTATTCAAACAGGGATACCAGTTGTGGAAGGACAAAACGGAAGTGTAATTCGTCAAGAAGGGAAATATTTTTCAGGAAAGACAGAAGACTTCTTTCCCTTAAGCTGTCAAAATTTCTGTTCGCAAGGTCATAAATAAACTCTTGTGGTTGGAGACCAAGGCCGGCCATAATCTCGATTACCAGGACTTTTACGTGGTTGTCTTCAGTAGAAGCGTATAATTTTTTTAATCCGGCTGTGTCTTTTTTGTTAGAGAGTTTGATTATCGTTTGGATCAGATGTTCCGGATCAAAGAGGTCCTCTCTCAACTGAAACAGGGCCATGATCTCCGGAAGGACTTCCCGGGCGTTCAGAAGAACAGCCTGATCGAAAAGGGACACGAGTTTTCCCTGGTCAGGCTGAAAGGCGGCCGCATGAAGAAGTTTTTTAAGCATGAGGACCTGGTCTTCGCGGCTCATGAACGGGGTAACAACGCGGATAGAATCACGGCTGCTCACGCTATCCGGTCTGCCTCTCTGTTCCCGGCCGGATTTAAAGGAAAGGATTTTTCCTGAATTTTCCGGCGAAGAGAGAAAGATCTCTTCCAGGGCCCGAAGATTAAGTTCCGGCGCGAGCAGCTCGGCCGGCCGGGCCTCTTCCGGAATCAGGAATATCATCAGGACTGGCAGAATAAGTTTTTTCAAACCCTGGATCCCTTATTTTAAGAGTAGAAAAGTGATAAGCAAGTATACCATAACGTGTTTTAGCCGCAAGCGTAGGGAAAATAAAAATTTAGATTTTTTAAAGGATAAATAGTATAATTGGAAAACCGGTAAAAAGAGATCCAAAGAGCATGAACATTAAGTCCAGGAGGGCAAGGATGGGTAGATTCGCGTTATTTTGCGCGGTTGGGTTGTGCCTGGTTTTATCCGGCTGCGCGCTGCCGGTATTACCGGCAGTCGTAGCGAGCGCGGGCGGGGCAGTGGCCTGGCAGCATGGAAAGATCGTTTCCGATGAACCCCGGAATCTGGAAGAGGTGCAGAAGGCGTCGGAAGAAGCGCTTCGGGCCGGAGATATCGAGGTCAATGATCTTGTAAAACGGGATAACTTTGTTCAGCTTCGCGGCGTAGATCCGCAGGGACAGAAAGTAGCGGTTGACCTTGTTGATGCCGGAGAAGGG
>JAGYOO010000039.1 GCA_018399295.1 Candidatus Omnitrophota bacterium
AACGAAAAAAAAACTGACAAGAAAGGCGCGAAAGGCGATACTCTGGACAGCATTCTGCTTTTGCTGCGCGATCTTTCCGGCGTTGATTTTGCCCACTATAAGCGCAACACGATCGAACGCCGCATTGAGCGGCGCATGGGCTTTCTCCAGATCAAGACCCAGGCGGAATATTACGACTATCTTAAAAACAATACCAGCGAGGCGCAGGCGCTTTACAAAGATATCCTTATTCAGGTGACCATGTTTTTCCGGGACTCAAAGGTATACACGGTGTTCAAGAAAAAAATTCTGCCGCTTCTAATGAACAAGCGGCCGCGGCAGGCCCCGGTCAGGGTCTGGGTGCCGGCCTGTTCCAGCGGCGAAGAAGTTTATTCGATCGCGATCACGATCTGTGAGTTTCTGGAGGAAAAAAATATCAAGCCGAACCTGCAGATATTCGGAACGGACCTGAGCGACGCGATGATCCAGAAGGCGCGGGCGGGTTTATACGCGGAAAGCATCTCGTCTCAGGTCTCCGCCCAGAGACTGCGCCGGTTTTTTACTAAAACCGAAACCGGTTACCGGATCGCTAAACAGATCCGGGACATGTGCATTTTCGCGAAACAGGATATCACGAACGACACGCCGCTTTCGAACATGGATATCATCAGCTGCCGTAATCTGCTTATCTATCTGGATAAGTTTTTACAGAATAAGGTCCTGTCCGTGCTGCATTATTCTCTCCGGCCGCAGGGTTTTCTCCTGCTGGGCAGCGCGGAAACTGTCGCCGCTTTGAGCGAGTTCTTTACCGTGATCAACAAAAAGGCCAAGATTTATTCAAAGAAGATGGTTTTACCGTCGCCGGCGCTGGCTACCGGATCAAGACCAAAATTGATCCACCAGTCCGAATTTTCTGCCGGGACCGCTGCTGTCGAAAAATCCGGTAAGGCCGCTTCCGGGAAGACTACGGCTAAACCCCGAACCGTTGGGCTGCCCCGCTTGCCGCGCCGGAAAAAAAAGAGCGGAGAACGGTTGGACAGCGGAAAACACGATCTCACCAAACTGGAAAATGAGCTTATTGAAACAAGGACCCGCCTGCGCTTAATTATCGATGAAAAGGATGCCTTTAATGAAGAGCTGCGGGCGGCGAACGAGGAAGTCCAGTCCAGCAATGAAGAGCTGCAGTCGACCAACGAGGAGCTTGAGACTTCCAAGGAAGAGCTGCAGTCGACCAACGAAGAGCTGCTTACCGTCAACGATGAGCTGCAGAATAAGAACAGCCAGCTTACCGGGCTTAACAACGATCTGGCCAATGTTCTCTCCAGCGTAAACATCCCGCTGATCATCGTAAAAAGCGACCTGCGCATCATGCGGTTCACCCCTACGGCGCGAAAAGTGATGAACCTGATCCCCAGCGATGTGGGGCGGCCGCTCGGCGATATCAAACTTAATGTCAATATTCCGAATCTCGACCAGACCATCCTGGACGTGATCGACGAGATGGTCCCGTTCGAAGCAGATGTTCAGGACGCGGCCGGGCAGTGGTATTCCATGCGCATCCGGCCCTATAAGACAGTGGACAACAAGATCGACGGCGCGGTGATCTCCCTGATCGATATCGACGCGATAAAGCGGGCCCAGCAGGAGATCCAGGACGCGCTGCAGTACGCGGAATCCATTATCGAGACTGTGCTCGACCCCTTGCTGATCCTGGACGACAGCCTGCGGATCCGTTCGGCGAACAGGGCTTTTTGCGAAGTGTTTAATGTTTCCGAGCCGGAGATCAAGGGTCGGTTCTTGTTTGAGAGCGGCGCGAACAGGTGGAACTCCCCGAAACTGAAGAAGGCCTTGCTGGAGATCCTGCCCAGTCAGAAATCCATCAATAATTTTGAACTGAAGATAAATTTTGCGAAAGCGAAAGACAGAATATTCTGGCTTAACGTTCGGCAGATCTCTTTAAGAGGCAAAGAGCAGCAGCTGATGCTTATCGCTTTTGATGATGTCACGCAGCGTAAAAAATCAGAAGAGATCCTGAAACGCGATGAAGAGACCCTGAAAAAACTGGTAAAGGCCCAGGCCCAGGATCTTATTCGCGTTCATTCCGACCTGGATTTCGCAAAGCGGCTTTCCGATATCGGGACCCTGGCCGCTACCGTCGCCCACGAGTTGAGAAATCCGCTTACCGCCATCAACGTCGCTGCCCATAACATCAAAAGGAAATCTGATAACCCCGAGCTTGTCCGGCACCTGGGGAATATCGAAAAGAAGATCCTGGAAAGCGAGCAGATCATCAATAATCTGCTTTACTATTCAAGGCTGAGACCGCCTCATTATGAAACAGTTAACATCTATGACCTGATCCGGGATGCTCTGGACACGTTCGAAAATAAGTTCAAAAAAGATGTGTCGGTGATCAGGGACATCGGTCCTTTGCAGGATGTTTGTATTAAGGTCGACTCCACGCAGATAACCGAAGTGATCAATAACCTTTTAAACAATGCCTACGACGCGGTGCCCTCTCCCAAAGGCAGGATCGAGATAGTGGGTGAGGATGCGGGCAAGTCCGTGAGGATCACGATTCGGGACAACGGCAGCGGGATTGACAAGGAACTGCAGGAAAAAATATTCCACCCATTCTTCACGACCAAGCTAAAAGGCACGGGCCTCGGGCTCGCAGTCTGCCGGCAGATCGTCAAACTTCACGGTGGAGAGATTGGTCTGGAGGGTGAGGTCGGGCAGGGGGCCTCGTTCAGCGTGCTTTTGCCGAAAAAAAAAGGCGGTTAATAAACATCCATTAAACAGGGGCGCAAAACGGGGTCAATGCTCATCCTCCACGTTTGGAGGATTTTTTTATGTCCAAATTCAGCGTCTGTTTTAAAGGAGAAAAGTCAAAAAAAAGAGAAATCCCCTGATTTACCGCCTTTGCGCGAAGAAGTATAGTAGTTTATCCGGGGAAAGGTCAAACCATGAGTCTAATCGTGCTGAAGCTTTACGTCGTAAAGAGGCTTCCGTCAAGCGAGCAGATCATCCGGCAGGTCAGGGAGATGCTCAAGGACGGAATAAAAAATCATTACGTGCTGAGAGTAATTGATGTCGAAACCGAACCGCAGCAGGCGGAAAAGGACAATATTCTTGCTGCCCCATCCCTGGTAAGGGTCGAGCCCAAGCCGGAAAAGAAGATAATCGGAGATCTTTCCAACCGTACCCTTTTGTTTTCTACTCTGGGCCTTAAAGATAGCGGGGCTGAAAAATGAAAAAGAAATTTAGAGAGACAGGAGAACCTCTGAAGAAGACTTTGACCGGCATCGAAGGTCTGGACGAGGTGCTGGAGGGCGGTTTGCCGCAAGGCCGGGGCGCCCTGGTAACCGGGGAAACCGGCACGGGAAAAACCGTTCTGCTCAATGAGTTCATCTATCGGGGGATCACCCGGCGGAAGGAAAACGGGATTTTTGTCAGCTTTGAAGAAAACTCAAAAGAAATCCTTCAGGACGTCGGAGGATTTGGCTGGGATTATCCGGGGCTGATCAAACAGGATAAACTCCGTTTTGTCGACGCGGCGCGGCGCGGAGAAATCATCCGGGAGATCGGGAGTAATTATGATTTTACTCCGCTCGTTCTCCGGATACGCGAGGCGATAAAACAGGTAAACGCCCAACGCGTGGTCATCGATAACCTTAACGCTTTTTTCATGCGGTTCCGCAATAAGAACGAGATCCGGGCGACGCTTAATTTCCTGCTTGGAGAATTGAAGGAAAAAGAAATTACCGCGCTGATCAGCGTGGAAAAGGCCGGCGCGGAAACAGCGCTGGCCGCGGTTTCCGCGGAATTTGTTTCCGATACGATTATCGAGCTTTCTTCGCATTCCGGTCAGCAGAAGACTTTGCGTGAATTAGAGGTCAGAAAAATGCGGGGAGCCGGTTATCGCAGCGGTAAGGTCGAATTTGAGATCGGCTCAGCCGGAATTCAAATTTTTCCCAAGATCCCAGTCAACCTGACCATTGCCGCGACCGATTTCAATGTCCGAAAGAAATTTGAGGTACGTGAACTGGACGATAAGATTCTTGACGGCGGCATTCCTCAGGGGCAAACCGTCCTCATCTCGGGAAATTCAGGCACAGGGAAGACGATCATGGCGCTACAGTTCATCCAGGCCGGATTGAAAGCGGGAGAACATGGACTCTACGTTGGCTTGGAGGAGAATATCGAAGAGTTAAAAAAAGTCGCGCAGGGATTAGGCTGGGATTTCGCGCGCGATGAGAAAGCGGGGAAGCTTAGATTTCTTACCGCTTCACTGATCGACCTGCAGAAAGACCGGCTGCTGTTGGACATTGTAAAGTCCACGGAAAAAAACAATATCAAGCGGCTGGTATTTGATTCCGCCAGCAGTCTGACGTCCGCCGGATTGTCCACCCAGCAGGCCCGTAATTTCGTCATCCAGCTGGGGGGATTCCTGAAGATGAAAGGCATTACATCCGTTTTTACCTACATGATGACCCAGAATTTTCAGGCAGCGAAAGGACGGATATTGTCCAGCGTGGAGATGACGAATATCCAGGTGAGCTCGCTGGTGGACGGACTGATCCTGCTCATGTTTATCGAACAGGAGCAGGAAGTGAAAATGGTGCTTAACGTGCTGAAGATGCGGGGCGTAAACCACAGCAAGGATATCTACGGATACCGGATTGAAAAAGGCGGATTGGTCATCGAGGGGAAATACGGGCAGGAGAGCGCGGATCATGGGAAAAATCGGCAATGACGTAAAGAGCAGTACCGATGCCGCGGATTATCGGGAAATAGTACTCGGGCTGCGGGACGCGGTTTTTGTAATAGACGGAAACGGGATAATCAGGCTGGCGAATCCCGCTGCTTACCAATTGTTTGGCTTGCTGAGCGAAGAGTTGATCGGTAAGCCGTTTGGTCTTCCTTTTTCCGGAAAAGAAACGACGCGGGTGAGCATCCGGCGGCGCGGGGATGGCCGAACCATCCAGGTCGAGATGAAGGTAGCCGTAATAGAGGAACAAGGTGAAAAAAAATATATTACTTCTCTCCGGGATATTTCCAGCATACTTGAAACAGAAGAACTCAGATCCCAGGCCCGGGTGCAGGAAAAAGTCAAAGAAATCCTTACGCGGGATAAGGATGATTTCGAGCGCCAGGTAAGAGAACGGACCGGCCAGTTGATTAAATCGCAGGAACAGCTGGAGAAAGCGTCTCGCCTTTCCAGTGTCGGTGTTTTGGCCGCCACGATCGCCCATGAATTGAGAAATCCGCTGGCAGCGATAAAAATGGCGGCGTACAGCATAAAGCAGAAAAAAGATCAGCCGCCGGACAAGCAATTGGAGACTATAAATAAAAAGATCGAAGAAAGTGATGAAATAATCAGCAATTTATTGTCTTATTCCCGCTTAAAACAACCGCATTTCGAGCCTCTGGACATCGGACCGCTGATCGAAGAAACCGCGGAACTGACGGCGTCCCGGTTCAGCCAAAAGCAGGTCCGCGTGAAGAAGGACCTGCGGGAACTGAATGAGATCAGGATTGTCGCGGACGGCCTGCAGCTGAAGCAGGTGTTTTCCAACATTCTCAACAACGCTTTTGACGCGGTTAAGGACAAGGCCGGAGAGATTGATATCATTGCCGGCCGCCAGGATAATGATCGCATCGAGATATTGATCAGTGATAACGGTCCCGGGATAGATCAGGACGCTCTGGCGCGTGTTTTTGAACCGTTTTTCACCACTAAATCCAAAGGTACTGGATTGGGGTTGTCCGTGACCAGAGATATAATTACGATGCATCAAGGAGAAATCGGCGTTACCAGCGAAAAAGATAAGGGTACCCGGTTCATCGTTCGGCTTCCCTTAAAGCAGCAGTAAATTGTCCGGAGGTCCGGAAGGGGCTTAGACAAGCCCGTGGTCCGGGATAACTTGAATTTATGAAAAATATTTGATTTTTTTTCTGAAATTGGGTATATTATTTTTGGCGATGAGGTTCGCCGTAACTACTTCAAAGATGAAGGTAATAACCTCTACGATCGATGCGGATCAATGGTAGAGGTTATTTTTATAGATCTCTACCCGTATTTACGGTAGAGATTTTTATGTTTTTACTAACTGAGGAGGGGATAATGGGTATCCGGCAGGAAGTTTTGATGAAAATCAAAGGTGTGGATCTGAAGACGATCGAATCACCGCGGAAGGTCTCAAGTTATTTCGGTGAAAATACTTTTAGTCTGGGGACGATGCAAAAACATATCTCTCCAAAGACCTTTAAGGCGTTTAAGTTGTGGATGAACGAGGGCAAGACAATAAGGCTGGAAGAAGCGAATGAGATCGCCGACGCGATGAAGGAATGGGCGAATTCCAAAGGCGCTACTTATTATACCCACTGGTTTCAGCCGCTGACCGGCCTGACCGCGGAAAAACATGATAGCTTCATTTCCATGGCCGGGCATGGCAAGGTGATCGAAAAATTTTCCGGCTCAAAGCTTATCCAGGGCGAACCGGACGCGAGCAGTTTTCCTTCCGGTGGTATCCGGGCTACGTTCGAGGCCCGCGGTTACACGGCCTGGGATCCTTCCAGTCCCGCGTTTATCATGGAAAGCAAGCTCGGGAGGACCCTCTGTATCCCTACGATCTTTATTTCTTATCACGGGGATGCCCTGGATCAGAAGCTTCCTTTGCTCCGGTCGGATGACGCGTTGAACCGGGCGGCGGTGAACCTGCTGAAACTTTTCGGCCATAAAAACGTAAAAAAAGTATATTCCACCTGCGGCCCGGAACAGGAATTTTTTCTAATCGATAAGAACTATTTCAATCTCCGGCAGGATCTGTTACTGGCCAACCGCACGCTGGTCGGCGCTCCTTCGCCCAAGGGGCAGCAGCTTGAAGATCAGTATTTCGGTACGATAAAAGAACGGGTAATAAACTTTATGTTCGAAGTGGCGGAAGAGGCCTACAAGTTGGGGATCCCGGTGACCACGCGCCATAATGAAGTCGCGCCGCATCAGTACGAGTTTGCTCCTGTCTTTGAAGAGTCAAACCTGGCGGCGGACCACAACCAGCTACTGATGGACCTGTTGCGGAAAGTCGCGTTGCGGCATAACCTGGTCTGTCTGCTGCACGAAAAACCGTTTGCCGGGATCAACGGCAGCGGCAAACATTTGAACTGGTCGCTTTCAGACAATAACGGGAACAATCTGCTCAACCCCGGGGAGACGCCGGAAGACAATCTTCAGTTTTTGGCAGTGCTGGCAGCGGTCCTGCGCGCGGTTTACTATCACGCCGATGTGCTGCGGGCGAGCGTGGCTTTGGCCGGTAATGAGCATCGGCTGGGAGCTAACGAGGCCCCCCCGGCGATTATCAGCGTGTTCCTCGGAGAACAGCTGACCGGTATTTTGGAGACTTTGGAGAAAGGCACCAAGTCAACGGTTTCCCAACGGGATGTGATCGATCTGGGTGTCTCCCGTTTGCCGAAATTTCACAAGGATACAACTGATCGCAACCGGACTTCGCCATTCGCGTTTACCGGCATGAAGTTTGAATTTCGCGCGTTAGGGTCGTCCCAAAATGTATCCACGCCGATCACCGTGATCAATACGATCATCGCGGAAAGTTTGGATTTCGTGGCCGAGAAGATAAAGAAGACGCAGGCCAACGGGAAGAGTTTTAACGCGGCCGTGCTGCAGGTGATTTCCGAGATCGCAAAAGACACCAAAAATATCCGCTTTGAAGGGAATAACTATTCCGAAGAATGGATAACCGAAGCTAAAAAAAGAGGCCTGCCGAATGTTGCCTCAACGGTTGAGGCTCTGGAAGCGTTAGTAAAGAAGTCGACTGTGGAGCTGTTTGAGAAGTATAAGGTGTTTACTAAAGAGGAACTGCAGGCCCGGCACCATATTTGGATCCACACCTATAACCTGACACTGGAAATAGAGGCAAATACGCTTAACGAAATGGTTAACGCTAACGTGGTGCCGTCCGGTATTGAGTACCAGGAGATGCTGGCAAGGAGCCTCGCGGAGCTGGCCCGGCTGAAGAAGGATGCTGGGCTGAAACTGGAAGAGAAGGCCTTCAACGATCAGAAAGAACATCTGAGCGATGTTACTTCGAAGATCTATTATGTTCGGCGGAACACCAAAGCGATGCGAAAACTCTTGGAAAAAGCGAATAAGCTCGAAGGCAAAGAGCGCGCTGAGCTTTACTTTAAAGAGCTTAAACCGCTGATGGACCACATCCGCATGCACGTGGACCTTCTGGAACAGGTTGTCTGTGACGAGCACTGGGACCTGCCGAAATACCGGGAAATGCTGTTTTTGAAGTAAGTTTGCAGGAAAACTTAGCACAGTTGAAAAATGGCCTCTATGCGTAGGGATAGAGGCCGTTTTTCTGACTTCAGAAGACGGAAGATGGAGACATCTCATCAGCTCATACTGATAGAAGTCTGAAGCGGAAGACAGAAGAGAAAAAACTTAACCACAGAGGGCGCAGAGAGCACAGAGAATATAGAGAGACTTAGCTGTTTAGGGGGCTGTGCCTGCCCCCTGGGATGTCCTGAAACTCCAGCCTGACTTAAATAAATGACCGCCGAATGGCGTCCAGCAGGGGAATTTACCGTCGGGTCAATTTTACCCTAAGAAAAGTCAGCAAAGAAACCCACCCCTGCGTTACATGACGCTATTTTCTAAGACTTAGCCTGCCGGACTCCCTCGTGAGGGAAGGTCAGGGAGTCTAGATGATTCTTAATGTCCATACAACCCGTGGCGCCTTAGGAAGCGCAGGAGTATGCTTGCGTTTTGGTTTTTCCGTGAAGTGCTTACCTGAGATCCCCTTTTAGGGG
>JAGYOO010000004.1 GCA_018399295.1 Candidatus Omnitrophota bacterium
GCCGCTATTTACCGGAGGGCGGCTTACCGCCACTTTGCGCAAAGAACAGTTGGGGGAGGAAATCGCGCAGGGAAGCCTGATGCGGTTAAAGATGGATATATTTTTTCAGGTAAGCAAGGCTTACTACGAGCTGGTGGCGGCCAAAAATAATGTTGATCTGGTAGAGGAACTTGAAGCTGAACACCGACGGCTGCTGGAGCAGGCGGAACAGGAGTTTCGGATCCAGTCGCTTACTCCGGCTGAATTACTTACCTGCCAGTCGTTGTATAATCAAAGTCTTTATCAGCTGGCATCGGCCCGGCGGGATTTTGAGATGGCTAAGCTTAATCTGGAAAAAGAGATGTTCTGCGAGGAACTTGATTTCAATGGACTGGATTATAACCTGAAACCGAGGAAAATCGAGGTCTCGATCGATGAATTGCTGGAGATGGCCTTCCGTAACCGGCCGGAACCTAATGTTCTGGAAAAGGTAATTAATTCCGCTCAGTTTGGTGAAGAGGTCATTAAAAGCGAAGAGCTGCCCAATGTCTCTCTTGTCGGTACTTACGGTCGCAGCGGTGAGGCGTTCAGTCAGCGTGACCTTACCCTGGCTAAAGAGTGGACTGTAATGGGTAAGGTCAAATGGTTCCTCGGAGGTAACACCATGGAAACCACCTACAATAAGGACGTGGTCAGTCCATATAAGGTGACCAGAACGGATACGACTGTCGAACAGCAGGTCTTTAACGCAAAATTCTCGTTTTGGGACAATCTTGCTCATTTTACTAAACTCAAAGAGGCCAAGATTACCCGGAAACAGGCGGAAAAGGATTTAATGGAGATGAGAAACAAAATCCGCCAGGAAGTTGAAGACTCTTACTATTCTTACCGAAAACACGATACGCAGCTCGCGCTTGCGTTTAACGAACTGGGATTTCGCCGGAAGCAGCTGGAGATAAGCCGGGCCAAGCGGCGGATGAATGAGGCCACGGTGGCCGAGGTTATGGAGTCCTGGATGCAGCTGATACAGGCAAATTCGACCAAACAGCAGGCGTTGGCCGGCCTTAATCTTTCGGTGTCGGGTCTAAACCGCGCCGTAGGCATTATTGACCATTTTCAATAAAGCGGGAAAGTTCTAGGAGGAGCTCTCATGCGAAAATCAATATTCGTGTTCATTACGATCGCGGTAATCTTAATCGGTATTATCTGGTGGGGGGTTGATCAAGGCGGCATTCTTAAGCTTAAAGGACAGGAGACCGGACCTGAGATTACCCGGGAGATAACTCCGGAGCCAAAGACCGGAGAAGAAAGGTTCATGAAACGGGGGCTGGCAATAAAGGTTTATAAAACCTCCCGGTCGACGTTTGAAGATGTGTTGTTGTCAATGGGGTCGATTAAGGGGGCGGTGACTCGTAAGATGAATTTTGAGGTTCCCGGAATCGTCGAATCGGTTACCTGCCGGGAAGGAGACCTGATCAGAAAGGGTGATCTTATCGCCCGGCTTAAACAGAACGAGCTTAAACTTAAAATCGATTATAACCGGGCTAAGCTGAAGTCAGCGATGGTCGGATTGTCCCAGGCGGAAAAAAAGGTTAAGCTTCATCGCAAGCTTTATGATATCGGGGCGATAAACCAGTTAAAACTTTCGGAAGTCGAGTCCGAGGCTAATAACGCTCAACATCAGGTTGAGGCCGCGCAGGTGGAGATCGAGTCAGCGCAGGAGGAAATGAAAAAAACCGAGATGCGGGCTCCGGAAGATTGTGTGCTCAGTGAAAGGAATATTGAGGTCGGGGAATTGGTAACGCCTTATACCCAGAAGGCAATGGAGGTAGCCGATATTTCTACTGTCCTGGCCGAAGTCGGAGTAGTGGAAAGAGATGTGACCAAGATAAAGATTGGTCAGCTGGCCCGGGTTTACGTCGATGCCTTCCCGGATGTGCCGTTTGACGGAATTATCGATAATATCTATCCCGCGCTTTCTGAGAAGACACGGACGCTTCCGGTGGAAGTAAAGGTGGATAATTCCCGGCGCATGCTGATGCCGGGGATGTTCGCCCGGGCCGAGATCATTCTGTTTGAGAAACCCGGGGTTATAAGCATCCCCCGTGTCTCGGTAAAAAAAGCCGGAGACGCCTCGGTTGTCTATGTGGTCGATGAAAGGACCAATACCGTTCAGGAGCGGCTCATTGAGACCGGATACGGCTCCACTGATTATATTGAAGTCTCCAGAGGGTTGAAGGAAAGTGAGCTGGTTGCGATATCAAACATTGATGCTCTGACTTCCGGGACCCAAATTCAGGTTACCGAGATCCAGGTACGGGAGATGTAATGTTCCGTACTGATAATTAAAGGTACTTTTATGCGATTGCCAGATTTTTCCGTTCGTCGTCCAGTGACGATCCTGATGTTTACCGCCGGCATAGTTTTGCTCGGCGTGATCAGCTGGTCCCGGCTACCTCAGGAGCTGTTTCCGCCGATTACCTATCCGCAGATCACAATTGTCACCTCTTATGAAAACGCGGCTCCGGAGGAGATCGAAGCTTTGATTACCCGGCCGGTGGAAGAATCTGTGAGCGCCGCCAGCAGTATCCGTAACGTGAGTTCGACTTCCCGGGAAGGAACCAGTATCGTTATCTGCGAATTCAACTGGAATACCAACATGGATTTCGCGGCTCTGAACGTACGGGAAAAGATCGATTTGATTAAGGAAAAACTGCCTCGGGACGCGGAAGAGCCGATCGTCATGAAGTTTAATCCTTTCGATACCCCGATAATGATCCTGAGCGTTACCGCCTCGGAGGGGTACCTCTCTCCCTATGAACTCAGGGAGACGTCGCGGCGGATTATAAAGGATGATCTGGAAAAGATTGACGGGGTGGCGCAGATTATTCTTACCGGCGGGCGGGAACGCGAGATCCTGATCGAGCTGAACCAGCAGCGGTTAAAGGCCTTTTCCGTCTCGATCATGGATGTTATCGATTTGCTGAAAGAGGCTAACCTGAATTATCCCGCTGGCACTATTGAGACCTCTTTTTACGAATATCTGGTGCGGACAATGGGAGAGTTCGAAACGGTCGCGGAAATGAGCGATGTTCCTCTGCTGATAAAGGAGCGGACCCGCGAGGAGATGGCGGTGAAGCCTCCGGAGACCCGGGAGGAGGAACAGCGCAATAAGCGGATAATCTATCTGCGGGAGCTTGGACAGGTAAAAGATACGCTTAAGGAAAAGACCAGTGTTTCCCGTTACAACGGCTTTGATAATATTTCTCTGTCAGTGCAGCGCCAGGCCGGGTCGAATACCCTGGCAGTCAATCAGCAGATTTACGCGCGGCTGGAAAATCTGCGCCAGACTCTGCCGGATGAGATCGATATCAAGGTGGTTTACGACCAATCCGTGTTTATCTCCAGTTCGATCCGCGAGTTGAGAAATAATGCCTTGCAGGGCGGTATTCTTGCTTTCCTGATTTTGCTGATATTCCTGCGCAATCTGCGCAGCGCGTTTGTAGTTACCCTGGGGATCCCGGTTGCTATTCTGTTTTCGCTCATTTTTATGTATTTCGGCAAGCTCTCGCTGAACATGATGTCTCTGGGCGGACTGGCTCTGGGGGTCGGGATGCTCGTGGATAACGGTATCGTGGTTATCGAGAATATCTACCGTCATCGTCAGATGAACAAGTCGCCGGCCGCAGCCGCGGCCGATGCCTCTAATGAGGTATTCAGCGCCGTCGTTGGTTCGACCATGACGACGATTGCTGTTTTTCTGCCGCTGATTTTTGTCAGCGGCATTGCCGGACAGCTGTTTAAGGAACTGGCGTTAACCGTCACATTTTCCCTGATGGCCTCGGTTCTGATCGCCATGACCGTCATTCCGATGTTCATGGCTAAGGGGAAAGGTGGAAAAATGATCAGGGTCAGCGACGATAAGGCCTTGATTGCCAAAGAAAAGAGTAAAAAAACAAAAGAACCCGGCCGGATGATGCGGGCGGGGACTTATCTGATCATATTTATCATTCTGGGAGTGACGTTCATCGCGGCCCTGGTCAGCTTTCGGTTGATGCTTTCCCTGGATCGGGAGTTCATGCCCAAGCTTGATCAGCGTCAGTTTACGGTAAAGCTGACAATGCCCGCGGGTACCAATCTGGATGCTACCGATCGAGTAATGCAGAACCTGGAGAGTGCGATTTTTGAATTTCCTCAGGTTAGGGATGTTACCGTTAATATTGGTTCGAGCAAGGAAAGTAAGATGGCGGGGGCGGTTGACGTGCTTGGAGCGAACGAAGCGAATGTCATCATAAATCTTAGTGAACGGCCTCGCCGGAAGTATTTCGGACTTCTGGGTCCGAAGGTGGGTGAGAAACATAATGATATCGCTACCTCTGATTTTGTTCAGCTGGTCAAAGAGCGTTTGGAGAGGGCGGACCTGAAGCAGGCAAAGCTTGAGTACATGCTGCAGGAAAGTATTTTCAAGTCCGTGTTTGCCGGCAGTGCTCCCCTGATGATCGCCTTAAAAGGCTTTGACCTGGAGAATATATTGATCCCGGCGACTCAGGAAATTGAGAAACGACTGGCGGAAGTTCCCGGAGTTTACGGGATAAAAAACAGTTTGAGCCCTCCCAGTCCGGAAGTTAAGGTTTTTATCCGAAAGGACCGGGCGTCGCTTTATCAGCTGACGGTTAATCAGATAGCCGCTGTCGCTCAGGCGGCAATCAGGGGGTATGTTGCATCGAAATTCAAGGAAGAAGGCCGGGAGATTGATATTCGCGTTCGCTTGCGGGAGGTTGATCGGGAGGACTACAACCGTGTTGGAAAGCTGATGGTTTCTTCTCCTCTGGGATTTGATGTTTTTCTGGAGCAGGTCGCTTACCTGGCCCAGGGGCTCGGGCCGACTGAGATTAAGCGGGAAAGCAAGCAGCGGGTAGTGTTTATCAGCGCGAATATTTACGATCGTTCACTTAATGAAGTAGCCGCGGATACTGAGGATATTCTGGCTGACATCCGGGCCGAACTGCCTCAGAACTACTCAGTGGAGATTGGCGGCGAAAATCAGGAGATGGTTGAATCCTTTGACAGTCTTAAATACGCTTTGATCCTGGCCCTGGCGCTGGTATATATGATCATGGCCTCAGAATTTGAGTCGTTGCTTCAGCCGTTTATTATCATGTTTACTGTTCCTTTGTCACTTATCGGTGTCAGCTGGACTCTGTTTCTGACCCAGACCCCGCTGAGTGTAGTCGTGGTTTTAGGGTTTATAATGCTTGGCGGAATTGTCGTGAACAATGGTATTCTTCTGATAGACTTTATCAATATGGCCAGGGCGGAAGGAATGGATAAGGTCGGAGCGGCGGTTCAGGCCGCGAAAGTGAGGGCCCGTCCGATCCTGATGACCTCGCTGACCACTATTTTCGGATTGATGCCTCTGGCGCTGGCCGTCGGAGAGGGGTCGGAACTGCGCGCTCCGATGGCTAGAACGGTAATGGGAGGCCTTACTACCGCTGCCTTTCTTACTCTGTTTGTAATTCCGTCAGTGTATATTCTCTTAGAGACGCTGAGAGAAAAGGTCGCGGCTGTTTTCAACCCCGGCCGGATCCGCCTGGATGATTTCAGGGTGCTGGATCACGAGGGAAGTCTGATCGGAAAGCTGGAAGTCGATTCGACTCTGCCGGAATCCATGGAAAGCTTAGAGCACCGGACCGCGGAAAAACCTTTGGAATCCGCTGATGATGGAGACGAACTCAATACCCGGCAGACAGAGGCGCTTGATTATGTGCGGAATAACGGAAAGATAAGCCGGCTGGAGTATGTCATGAAATTTCGCATTTCCCTGCCTGAGGCCGACCGTGAGCTTGATGAGCTGGTCCAAAAGGGAATGCTGAAACCTGTCGGTGAAGGGCCGCATAAGGTATTCGTGTTTGCGGCCGGTAAAGAAAAAGATTTATGAGCCTGCCCCGGTTTTCCATCCAGAAACCTATTACTATTTTCATGATCTTTCTCGGGGCCGTTATCCTGGGCTGGGTATCTTTACGCAATCTTCCGGTAGAATTGATGCCGAATACGAGTTTCGGCAATGTTACGATATTTATCAATGTCCGCGGGGGTATTCCCCCGGTAGAGATTGAAGAAAGAATAACCCGTCCGGTTGAGGAGGCGGTTTCCTCGACCAGCCATGTTCGCAGTATCGAATCTACTTCCGAAGAGGCGAGCGCCACTATTGTGATTAAGTTCGAGCCGGGAACGAATATGGATTTTGCCGCTCTGGAGGTGCGGGAAAAGTTCGCCCGGGTCCAGAATGACCTGCCCAAAGAGATTGAGAAACCGGTAATCGCGAAATATGAATATTCGGATGTTCCGGTTATGATCTTAGCGATGACCGGTGGAACCCGGTACACTCCGGAGATACTGGGCAAGATCGTGGATGAGAATATGAAGTCACGGCTTGAGCGGGTGGAGGGAGTCGCTGATGTCGAGGTCGGCGGGCGCCGGGAGAGAAAGATTCTGATCGAACTGGCCCAGGACAAACTGGATACTTACCGCCTTCAGATCCAGCGGGTTATAAATATTCTTGGCAACAATAACCTTAATCTTCTGGCCGGAGATATTGAGCGGACTCAGGATAAGTTTCTGGTTCGGGTCATGGGTGAGTACAAGACCGTAACGGACATTGAGAATATGGGCATTGCCTCCACGGAAGGTGGTTCGGTGATTCGCCTGAAGGACATTGCTACGGTCAAGGATTCTTATCTTGAGGCAACCAGTTACGCGCGCACCAATCTCTCGCCTACAGTCTCGGTTTATGTTCAAAAGGAGAGCGAGGCCAATACGCTTCGCACGACGGACGGACTGCTCAAGGAGATCGAAGGATTTAAAAAGGATGAAAATCTCGCTGAGCGGGGCATCCGGCTCATCCCGGTCTATAATCAGGGTGACTTTATCCGTAAGGCCATAAAAGACGTGCAGAGTTCGCTCATGTTCGGAGCGATTCTGGCGATTATCGTCCTTCTGGTTTTTCTCCGCGATCCCGGCGCGACTCTTACAGTAGGAATCTCCATCCCCACCGCCATAGTCTGCACGTTTATCTTTATGTATTTTCAGAAGCTGACGATAAATATTATGACTCTCAGCGGTCTGGCTTTGGGCAGCGGGATGCTTGTGGATAACGCGATCGTTGTTCTGGATAATATCGCGAAAAAGCGTTCAATCGGACTGGATAATCAGGAGGCGGCCGCTGCCGGAGCTGAAGAGATGTGGCTGTCTATTTTTGCCTCCACCCTGACCACTATTATTGTTTTTCTTCCGTTTATCTTCATTAACAAGGAAATCCGCCTGATGTATGAAGGGTTGGCGATGACCATTGTTTATGCGCTGCTGGCCAGTCTGTTCGTGGCCGTTACTTTGGTACCGGTACTTGCCGCGTGGTTTATGTCTCGTCGCAATGCCGGACCGGAAAAATCCGCCAGCTGGTTTTATGAAATAGACACTGCGGCCAAATATAAACAGAAGGCCTCGCCGTTTGATCGGTTTTTCACACGTTTGCAGAAGATCTACCGCCGTTCCCTGGTGCGCGCCCTGAAGTTCCGGTATTACCTGATCGTAGCGGTATTTTGTATCTTCGGGATTGCGCTTTATGTGTTTACCAGCAAACTCGGTATGGAATTTCTCGGTCATACTCAGGAAAATGAGTTTACCGTATTTATCGAGTTGCCGACCGGAGCCAAACTTGATATCTCTGATGAGGTCGTCGGAAAGGTCGAAAAAATACTGGCTGAGGTGCCGGAGGTTAAAACTCTGTCCAGCCGGATAAAGCCCTGGTCAAATCGGGTCTTCGTGAAGCTGGTTCCGTTATCCGAACGCAACCGGTCTAATCGGGAAATAATCGCGGATCTGCGCAATAAGGTAAAAGATATTCCTAACGCGTTTATTTATTTTGAAGAACCACAGAGCATGGCGGCGAAGGAGCTGCATATCGAGATCTATGGCTATGATTATTCCACTCTGCGCGAGGTGGCGGTAAATATGTCTAAACGGATCAGTGAGGTTCAGGGGTTTGCCGATGTTAAGATCAGAATGCGGGAAAAACGCCCCGAGCTTCTGGCGGTAATCGACCGGGCCAAGGCGATTCATTGGGGTTTAAGTGCCAGTCAGATATCTGAAACCGTTCACGCGAAAATGAGGGGTCTGGTGGCTACCCGATTCCATTCCGAGGCCAAGGAAGTAGAGACCATTGCCCGGCTCCAGAGAGAAGACCGGCAGAATTTTGATGACGTTCATAAGTTGACTCTTGTGACCGAAGACGGTGACGCTGTTTATCTGGAACAGCTTGTTGATTTTAAGCCGGGAGAAGGACCCACCGAGATCTGGCGGAAAAATAAGCAGCGGATGATCGAGGTCAGCGCTACGATGACCAAGTATGACCTCGGAGTTTCCGTGGACCTGATTCAGGAGTCTCTGAAGGATCTGAAACTTCCGAAAAACTATTACTATCGGTTTGGCGGCGATTATGAAAAGATGGTGCAGGGGAAGAAGGAGCTGATATTTGTTACTTGGGTGACACTCGCGCTTATCTATATGGTCCTGGCGTCGTTGTTTTCCTCGTATATTCAGCCTGTGGTTATTCTCTCTACCGTACCGCTGGCGCTTATCGGGGTAACCGCGGCACTCTGGCTCAGCGGCAAGCCGAAAAGTGTATCCGTGTTTATCGGCATCATCATGCTGGCGGGGATAGTCGTGAATAACGCGATTATTCTTGTCGATCGGATCAATTACTTTCAGAGAGAAAAGGGAAGGCGCTGGCTTCGCGCGGCGGTAATGGCCGGACAGGACAGGCTGCGCCCGATTATGATGACCTCGCTGACTACTGTTTTCGGACTGCTTCCCATGGCCCTTGATCGTACCGAGGGGGCCGGTCTTTGGGCGCCTTTGGCCATAACGGTGCTCGGGGGAATGACGGTAGCCACGCTGTTAACGCTGTTCGTCGTACCATCCATTTTTATCGTTACCCAGGACGCGAGAAACATGTTCAAACCCCGGCGGCCGAAACGAAGCCGTGAGTATGATTGGAAAGGGTTTGAAAAGATATCGGATCTGTCCTGACCCCCGGCAGAATTATTCCGCGGTTCCTGTTGCCTGCGGAACTTTTCCATAGTAGAATAAAAAACAGTTTCTCCGACATTTGATTTTCCATGGCTAAAAATTCCGATCATACCATCTTTTCTCCTGAAGTAAGGGTTGTTGAGGCCTCAGCGGGCGCGGGAAAGACTTACGCTCTTGCCCAGCGGTACGTGCGGCTGCTGCTGGACCCGAGACTGTCCCCGGGGCAGGTTCCGCTGCGTTCCATTCTGGCGATCACGTTTACGAACAAGGCCTCCCGGGAGATGAAAGAGCGGATCCTAGAGTTCCTGAAGAAGATCGCCCTTGACCTGTATGCCGACGATCAGGAACGGGAAAGTATTCTGGGTTTTTTCCCTGAGGGATGTGTTCAGAAGGAAAAGGCCTTTTTGGCGATGGAACACATCATCCATAACTACAATTTCTTCCAGGTACAGACGATTGACAGTTTTATAAACTCGCTTCTGGTCGGTTGTGCCTTCCGGCTGAATCTTTCCGCGGCATTTAAAATAAAGAACAGCTATGAGGAAGTCCTGGCATACTGCCTGGATCGGGTGATTGACCGGGTTCAGCGTGACGGGAGACTAAACCCGGTTTTTGATGATTTTCTCCGCCAGTATCTTTATGTCGAGAATCGAAAAGGCTGGTTCCCGAAAAAAGATATTCTCGCCCTTGCCAGGGAACTTTTTTTTAATTTCAATATCAGCGGGCTTCCTTTGTGTAAATTCGACCGGGCCCAGACTGATCTGATTGTTGAACAAAAAAAGATTCTGGGAGTTCTAAGGAAGATCCAGGATTGCCTGCCGGAGGAGACAAACGGCGTATTCCGAAATACGCTGGAACGGTTCCTGGCCAAAAACTCTGATTCATTTAATGTCCGGGAGTTTGCCGCCTCCCGCAGCCTGACTCAGCCGGAGCTGCCGTTGCGGAAAAATTCGCCGGCTTTTCCGGAGGTCTCCGCTGCCTGGCGCGGGCTGCAGGAGATGGTCCGCCGTCTCTGTCAACTCGAAGCATTTTCTCTGTTTAACTGCTATATCGATATTTTCAGTCTGGTTGCCGAGGATTTTCAAACGGTTTCCCGAAGCGAGGATATCGTGTATCTGGAAGAGCTGAATAAACTCGCCCGGACCCTGTTTGATGAAAATGATCTTACTGTGGCTGAACTTTATTATCGGCTGGCTACCCGGTTTGAGCATTATCTGATCGATGAGTTTCAGGATACAAGCCGTCTGCAGTGGAAAAATCTGGTGTTAATGGTGGAGGAGGCCTTGTCTTCCGGCGGCACCCTTTTCTGTGTCGGGGACCGTAAACAGGCCATCTATCGGTTTCGGGGCGGAGACTCATCACTGTTTGACCATATCCAGACCCGGTTTAAGGCCTTTAATCCCCGGGTGGAACTTCTGGATAAGAATTACCGGAGTAGCCGGGAGATTGTCGAGTTTAATAACCGGATATTCTCACCTGAGAATCTAAACCGGTTTTTTGAACGGCTGCAACAGGATATCCGGGGGAAGGATCCGGGATCGCCCCGGCTCCTGGGAGCCGATGACTTCAATGGAATAACCAGGATGTTTGCCGATTCTGAGCAAAAATTCCGTTCGGATAAGCCGGGCGGGTATATCAGGATTGAAAGAGAAGAAGATCCCGAGGATCCGGAAGCGGCGGCAAGAGACTGGCTGCTGCAAACGGCCGGAGAACTTAAAGAACGGTTTACATTAAGTGATCTGGCGGTATTATGCCGGGGGAATCGCGAGGTAGAGCTTGTTACGGAATGGCTGTTGAATGCCGGTTTCCCCGTCGAATCCGAGAAGACTCTTAATATGCGGGAGCATCCCCTGATTAAAGAGATTATCAGCCTGCTGCGATTTCTGAATTACCCGGCAGACGATCTTTCGTTTGTTTCGTTCATCATGGGAGATATGCTTCCGGCCGCCTCCGGATTAAGCCGGGAACAATTGCGCGACTTCGTGTTTGAACGACGCGGCGCAGATAAAGGTGCGGGGGATGCGTATCTTTACAAGCAGTTTGTTATTGAATATCCCCGGATCTGGGAGCAATATCTGCTGGAATCGTTTCAGAATGTCGGACTGGTTCCGCCTTATGAGCTGCTCATCTCAGTCCTTAACCGTCTTTGCGTTTTTGATAAGTTCCCGGAAAGTCAGGGGTTTATTCTGCGGTTACTGGAACTGATAAAGCAGCAGGAGGAAGATAATTACGGGCTGGATGCCTTTCTCTCCTTTTTTGAGAAGGCTGAGAAGGAACATCTTTACGTGAAAACCGCTAAAACCGATTCAATCCGGGTATTGACGATCCATAAGTCAAAAGGACTGGAATTCTCAGCGGTTATCATCCCTTTTCTGACCATGAATCCGGAACCGGGGACAAAGAACTCCGGCAGTTTCTCTTATCTGGCCAGAGAAGATGGAGAACAGGTAAGGCTGATCCGGCTTCATACCGCGTATACCAGGTATTCAAAAGAGATCCAGCAGATTTACGGCGATGCCTACAAGTGGGCTCTGATCGACGAGATCAACCGGATTTATGTGGCATTTACCCGCGCGGTTAATGAATTGCATCTCTATATTCCCCGCTATTCTTCCCGAAGCAATAATCCAGCTCTGGTACTTTTGGAGATCGAGGCAATGGAGAGAGGGAAACCAGGCAAATTCCTGTTGCCGGCAGCCGCGCCGGAAAGGGTTGAAGATATCCCCTTTGTTCCTTTCCATGACTGGATAAGCATGATTCAGGAAGAGTTTGTCAGCAAGGATCGATTCGCGAACAGGGCCCGGATTCAGCGGGGAGAGTTTCTTCACGCCGCCCTTTCCAGTATTGAAAGCGTGTGTGACCGACAGGTAGAGGAAACCGTAGCTAAAGCGCTTGCTCACGCGGCGCTTGTCTATCCGGAGGCAGACGATGATGGTCTTGACCTGGTGCTGGAAAAACTGCTTAGGGAGAGAAAACTCGCGCCATTATTTTCGCCGGAGAGCGGAGAGGTTCTAAGAGAAAAGGAAATCGTCGATTCCTTCGGCCGGACCCGAAGAATCGACAGGATGGTCGTTGGCAGGGAATCAGTGCTTGTCGCCGATTTTAAAAGTTCCCGGGAAGGGTTTACCGAACAGGAGAGACAGCTACGGGAGTATTTGCGCCTGGTGAAGCAGATGTATCCGGAGAAAAAGGTCAAAGGGATGCTGGTGTATCTGGACGAGGCCCGGGTGGAAGAAATTTTATCAGCATAAATTCTGAATTTAAAAATGAATAAGGTAATTACGTACAGTTTTGAGCAGGATCTGATCAAAGAACTGGCCGAAATGATACGCAGGGAGTTCGGCGCGCGGGGACGTGATCTCAGCCGCATAGCCATAGTTTTCGGCGGCCGCCGGCCGGCATTGTTTTTAAAACGGGAACTGGCGGTGCGGATGAAGGGAAGTTATTTTCCCCCCCGTTTTTTTTCCATGGATGAATTCATGGGATACGTGGCCGGGAACGGAGATCCTCTCGCCCGGATATCAGACATGGACGCCTGTTTTCATCTTTATGGATTGATTTCTCAGAAACCGCGGGGGATCCTCGAGGGCCGGGAGAAATTTTACCAGTTTTTACCATGGGCCAGGGAGATTCTTTCCCTGATCGAACATCTTGATCTGGAAGATGTGACCGCGGAGCAGTTGAAGAGAGTCCGGATGAGCGCTGCTATCGGTTATGATGTGCCGGATAATATTAACTCCCTGATCGAACAGATCGCTTTTTTGCGGAATCAATTCCATGCTTATCTGGAAACAAGGGAAAGCTTTTCGCGGGGGCGGCTCTATCTGGAGGCCGCCCGAACGGTCGCTGTCCGGAACTTGCGGGAGTTCGAGACCGTTATATTCGCAAATTTCTTTTATCTGCATCGGACTGAACAGCAGGTCGTCGACTCTCTGTTTCACCGTGATAAGGGGATTTTAGTGTTTCAGGGGGCGGAACGGGATTGGTCCGTGCTGCGCGATATCGGGCAAAGGCTGAAGATAAAGATTGAACCGGTGGGGAAGGGAAAAAGGTCCCCAGGCCTTAATCTCTGGGCCGGGTTTGATACCCATTCTCAAGCCGGCCTTTGCCGTGAGCTTCTGAAAAAAAATGAACACCTTGCCGAGACAGTAGTAGTTCTGCCGGAGCCATCGACCATTGTTCCTCTGTTATCTGAGATCGGGGCCTGTACCTCCGGATTTAACGTTTCTCTCGGCTATCCGGTCAAGCGATGTTCTTTTAATTCCCTGTTTCAGCAGATATTCCAGGCCCAGCTTACCCGCAAAGAGGGTAATTATTACTGTCGCGACTATCTGCGCCTGTTGAATCATCCATTTATTAAAAACTTAAACCTGGCCGGTGTCGATGCCGCTTGTACCCGTGTTATTGTCCATAAACTCGAAGAAGTCCTCACCGGAAAGGAAAGCAGTTCTCTGGCGGGCCTGCTGTTTCTGGACCTTAATGAGATTGAGGAGTCAACGGAGTTGCCGAAGCTTGTCGAAAACGCCCTTGCCGGTTCCGGTCAGCCCTTGACCGCAAAAGGAATCGGGCCGGTATTACGTGAGCTTCACGACCTGCTTTTTCGAAAATGGGAGAGCCCGGACACCTTTCGCGAATTTTGCGTTAGGCTTGACGCGCTGATCAGTTCTCTGGTTAAGGATAGTATGATGAACCTGCATCCTCTTAATCTGACTATATCCGAAAAGATAATTCAGATAAAAGAAGAGTTGCGCAGAAGTGAATTTGTCGATGAAAAGTTTACGTCCGAAGAGATCTTTCGGATCTTTCTCCAGAAACTGGAGGCAGAGGTTGTCGGATTTTCCGGATCTCCGCTTAAGGGGCTGCAGATACTCGGACTGTTTGAGACCCGTTCCTTGAATTTTCGCACGGTCATCTTTCTGGACGCGAACGAATCCGTGCTGCCCCGGATGCAGGTTCACGAACCGCTTATCCCGCGAGAAGTTATGCTGGCTCTTGGGCTGAACCGGTTGGAAAAGGAAGAGGAGATCCAGCGTTACCATTTTCGCCGGCTTATTCAGGGGGCAAAAGAAGTGCAACTGATCTATAACGGAAGTGAGGATAAGGAACGCAGCCGATTTATCGAAGAACTGGTGTGGGAAGAACAGAAGAAACAGAAGGCGCTGGACGTCCTGCCGGTGCGCCGGGTTCGATTCCAGGTGGAGATTCCCTGCGGTCGCCGGGCATTGCCTAAGTCTGAAACTGTAACCGATTTTTTGAAGACCTTCACTTTTTCCGCTTCCAGCGTGGATACCTATGTCCACTGTCCCTTAAGATTTTACTTTCAGTATGTTCTGGGCTTAAGAGAAAAGGAGGATCTTCTGGAAGACCCCGAAGGTCTGGACGTTGGGAATTTTATCCATAATCTTCTGGAAGAGGCGTTTAAACCTGTTGTCGGAGGCAGGCCTGAAATCAATGATGATTTTCGCCGCTGGTTCTTCAGCTTGATGGACCAGCGGTTTGCCGAATTTTTTCAGCGCCGGATGAAGTCCGATTCTTTCCTGCTGGAAAGGATCATTCGGTTCCGTCTGAAAAATTTTTTAAACTGCGAAGAAGAACGGATGACGCGGGTGGACAGATTGCTCGGTTTGGAGACCCGTTTTGAGCAGACCCTGGACTTTTCCGCGGGCAGGTTTAAGTTCGTCGCCAAAGTGGATAGATTGGAGAGAACCGCGAATGGCTCACTGTTGATAATCGATTATAAGACCGGAGCCCGTTCGCTTAAGCCTAAGACACTCTCTAAGCTGGAGGAAATGAATCCTGGCAGCCGGCAGGAAGTAAAGAAAACCATGGTCTCATTCCAGCTGCCTCTTTATTACGAGCTTATCCGGAACTCGTTTAAGGAGGAGCAGAATATAATTACAGCGCTCTACTATCTGAATGATGCCAGGCTTGATTTTTTTCCGTCTTTAAAGAAGACAGAAGAAATTGCCCGGATAATGGAAGTCTGCCGCGACTCGCTGGGAAGGATTGTAGCTCAGATAATCGATCCGGCAGTGCCGTTCGAGCCGGATGAGGAGGATCAGGGCTATTGCTCCAACTGTCCGTTTTACTATTTTTGCCGTTGATAACCTGCCCCCGGTAGGGATAATGAGCTGGAGATGTTTTTTAAGATTTCCCTGCTTATTCTGATATGGTGGGCCTCAGGCATCCGAGGCGTTGCTTACGAGATTAACAGGGACGCGGTATCACCTTTTTCGAAATCAGGAAAAGGCGGGGATTAGTTTTTTATCAACAGGATCGGTTTTCAGATCTTGTGAAAAAGGCTTTACGTATTGTTGGCAGATAAAAATCATTAGATTTGATGTTAACGGGTTCAGCTAAATAAGTTAAGTGTTGTTGGAGGAGATTAAAAGGCAGCCGTTAATATCAGGCTGACGGATCTTCAGTAATAGTAAATCCGGATAAGATGCTGAAGCTTCTTGACGCTACCCGCGAAAAACAGTAAAATGGAATATCTAATTATAACTCATCAACCAACTTAAGACGGTTATGTACAGTGATAAACCCGTTAAAGGGTATATTAAGGAGCTTTCTCAGGGGAATCCGGTGCCTGGGGGTGGAAGTGCCGCTGCCCTGACCGCTTGCCTGGGGGCAGGGCTGAACAGCATGGTAGCCGCTTACAGTCTGAATCAGAAAAAACCGGAATCCCGCCGCCGGATCCGGGAATTAAGGCGTCAAAATGAGATTCTGCTGAAAAAGATGAATCGGATAGTTGACGCGGACTGTCGAATATATCTTCAGCTTAACGCGACACTTAAATCTGCCCCAAGCGCTAAACGGACGGTTTTACTCCAAAAATGTTTTAAACAGGCGGCGGATGTGCCGTTTAAACTTTGCCACCAGACGGAAGAGGCGGTGGATATCTGCCACAAGGTGACCGGGCTGGCCAATAAGCTGCTTCTTTCCGATTGCGCTAATGCGATAGTTTTTCTCCAGGCCGCGGCAGAGGCAGGCGCGGTAAATGTCCGTGTAAACCTGAAGTATATAAAGGACCCGGGATTTGTTAAGAATCGGAATAAGGAACTGGGCCGAATTCTAAAAAAAATCAGCCGGTTAAGACAGGAAATAATTCGGAAAGTCGAGGGACAGCTTTAGATGGCACGTTTGCTTCAGGGAAAAGTTCTGGCAATTAGTTTAAAAAACCGGTTAAAGGAAGCAGTCAGCCGGCAGGTGCAGGAGACAGGCTCCCGTCCGATCCTGGCCTGTATTCAGGTCGGACAGGATAAGGCCCAGAGGCTGTATCTTAAGCAGCAGGAAAAGACGGCAGCGGAGATCGATGTCGGCTTTCGTCTTATTGACCTGGAAGAAGATGTTGATCCTGACGAACTGAAACTGGTGATCGACGGTCTTAATCAGGATCCTCACGTACATGGCATTATTCTGCAGCAGCCATTGCCGCGGCGGCTGTCTTCCCACGGGTTTGAAGGATGTCTTAATCCGCTGAAGGACGTGGAGGGAGTGCATCCGGAGAATCTGGGCTTGTTATTCAAGGGTAATGAGCGGTTTAAACCCTGTACGGCGATGGCGGTGCTTGAGCTTCTGGAATTGGCTGAATGCGGGTTTGAAGGAAAAGAGGCCGTAGTCGTCGGCCATAGCGCGATCGTGGGTAAACCGGTGTCGCTGATGCTCCTTAACCGGCTGGCAACTACCACGGTATGTCATATCGCCACGTCTGATCGCGGACTTCTTTCTGAACACGTAAAACGGGCGGAACTGCTTATCGTGGCCGTGGGGAAGCCGGGACTTATCGCCGGATCCTGGATAAGACCGGGGGCGGTGGTCGTAGACGTGGGAGTAAACGTCAGCAAAGACGGTCGGGTTTGCGGTGATGTGGAATTTGAAACGGCGCGGGAACGGGCTTCGCTGATTACTCCCGTACCCGGCGGAGTTGGTCCGCTTACTGTCGCCATGCTGATGAAAAATCTGATAGAGGCATTTAATCTTCAGAGAGAAGTCAATGAACTGTGAGTCTGAGATATGAAACATATTGTAATCATCGGTAATTCCGCTGCCGGCCTCAGTGCCGCGGAGGCTGTTCGGAGTCAGGATAACGAGGTCAGGATCTCCCTGATAGCGGAAGAACCGGAACCGGCATATCGGCGATATCTGATCGGAGAAGTCTTAAGCGGAAAACTTAAAGAAAAGGAGATCGCATTCAAATCTCCGGAATTTTATAAATCAGCTCGTATTGAATGGCTTAAAGGGCAGAAGGCCGAAAAGATCAACGGAAACCGAAATCAAGTGGTTCTGAGCGATAAGACCCGGATCGAGTACGATACTCTGATAATCGCTACCGGTCGCTTTGAATCTATTCCCAATGAAGTCAAAGGTTCGAAAAAGCATGGTATCAGCGGGTTTCGCTCACTTGCCCAGGTGAGGGATATACAGCAGCTCATACCAATAACGAATACAGTCTGTGTGTTTGGAGATGGTCTGCCCTCCCTGAGCGCTGTGCAGGCATTTCGCCGTAAGGGTCTGGAGGTTAAGCTTATCTCAGCGGGAAGCCGGTTCCTTCCCTGGATTGACCCGATTATCGCCAAAACCATGCTTGATCGCTGCCGGGATGAGGGTGTTGAGGTGATCTTTGATCAGAAACTGAGCGAGGTTTTCGGCAACGGAGATGTAAAGGCCGTGAAGATCAGCGGGGGAAAGGTGATTGGATGCGGCATTGTAATTTTAGACAATACCGCTACCGCGGAAGTCGGTCTTGTCTCTGAAACTGAGATAAGTACTGAAGGGGGGGGAATCCGGGTAACTTCCTCCTTATGTACGGACCGGCAAAACGTATTTGCCGCCGGGGATGTTATCTCTACCGGTTTTTCGGGCTGGGAGAGGGCAATTATCCAAGGCCGGATTGCCGGAGAGAATGCCCTGGCAGTTTGTCGGGGAGGGGAACTTAAGTCCTGTCCGAATATCCCTCAGAAGCTGCGGCTGGAGTTTTTCGGTTCTCCGGTAATCCTTCTCGGTGATAGTTCCGGTGAGAGTTCTGAGCAGGAAACGCTTTGCAAAGCAGGAGAAGGATGGTATCGAAAACTGGTTTTACAGAATAATACTCTTGCCGGTTTTGCCGCGGTCGGCAACTTAAACGGCTGGGAACAGGCTTGGGAAATGATCTTATCCGGCGCCTTTATCGAGCCGGATGCGCAAAGGAAGCTACTTCAGTCGGTCTGAACCGGATTTTTGCTCTGCGGTACAGCTGTCCAGGATCGATAACCTTATACAGGGAAAATAAAATGGCGCTTAACGCACTGGAGATATATAAGTTTCTGCCAAAAATAAACTGCGCTGAATGCGGAGTTCCGACGTGTCTGGCATTTGCCATGCAGATTGCTTCAGGAAAGAGCAGTCTTGATCAATGTCCGCGGATCACTCCGGAGGCGCGCCGTCACCTGGAGCAGGCTTCACTGCCGCCGGTCCGGGAGATTGTTATCGGTGTCAGAGAAAACAAGCTGAAGCTCGGCGGAGAGCAGGTCATGTTCCGGCATGAAAAGACATTTATTAATCCGGTTGGAATTGCCGTAATCCTTGACGATACGTCCGATGATCTTGAGTCGCAGCTGGAGCAGATAAAAAAGCTGGCATTTGTCCGTGTGGGGGAAAATATCTGGACCGAGGCTGTGCTCCTGCGGTATAAATCGCAGGATCCAAAAATCTATTGCGAGGGGGTCCGGCTTTTAGCGCAAAGCGGATTTGCTCCGATTCTTGGCTGTGAAGATCCGGAGGTTTTAGAAGAGATTCTTCCCCT
>JAGYOO010000040.1 GCA_018399295.1 Candidatus Omnitrophota bacterium
CTCCTCGATCGCCCGGAGCGCGGCCGCGGTGTCCGTGGTAAAATAGGGATTTCCGGTACCCGCGGCAAAAACAACCACCCTGCCTTTTTCCAGGTGCCGCATCGCCCGGCGGCGGATGTACGGCTCTGCCAATGCCTTCATCTCGATCGCGGTCTGAACCCGGGTCCGCACACCCAGTTTCTCCAAAGCATCCTGCAAGGCCAGACCATTAATTACTGTGGCCAGCATTCCCATGTAATCTGCAGTCGAACGATCTATGGCCCGGCCGATTGTTGAAGCCGCGCGGAAGATATTTCCCGCTCCGACAACCAGCGCGATTTCGATCCCAAGCTCCCGGACCTCTTTGATCTCCCGGCATAAGGATAGCAATACCTGAGAATCAATGCCATAACCGTTTTCCGCCTGGAGCGCCTCACCACTCAGTTTCAGGACCAGTCGGCGGTAAACCGGTTTTTTCTTCAATTCAAACTTCCTCCCCCAGCTGATAACGGGTAAACCGGCGGATCACGATGTTTTCTCCGATCTTGCCGACCAGAGAATGCAGATAATCCTTAATCTTTATCTTATCGTCTTTGATAAACGGCTGTTCCAACAGGCATACCTCGGAAAAAAACTTGTTCAGTTTTCCTTCCATCATCTTTTCCAGTATATGCTCGGGTTTGTCTCCGGCCTGGGAACGGAAAATCTCTTTTTCACGTTGGATTATCTCTTCCGGAACATCTTCAGGCCTGACATATTGCGGCATTGCTGCAGCCACCTGCATCGCCACGTCTCTTACGAATTCCTGAAACTGCTCATTCCGGGCAACGAAATCCGTCTCACAGTTAACCTCAACCAGAACCCCGATCTTATTGCCGTGGATATAAGAACTGACGAGACCTTCTTTCGCGGTCCGGCTGGCCTTCTTCGCGGCCAGGGCCAGTCCTTTTTTCCGAAGAAGATCTACCGCTTTTTCCATGTCGCCGCCGGTTTCCAGCAACGCTTTCTTGCAATCCATAAATCCCGCCTGCGTACGTTCTCTCAGGCTTTTTATGTTTTCGGTGGTGACAGTCATTGTTTCTCCTTCAATTACTCTTTTACCTCCAACTCTTACTCTTTATCTTTACCGCGAACCGGCTCTTTCGGCTTCTTGACCGTCTTGCGTTCTTTGACCAGCACTTTCTTCACTTCCGGCACTTCTTCCAGCTCATCAACGTCAGAATCAACGGCATCTTTCTCTTCTTTTTTCCCCGCTGCCGGCAATTCTTCGGTCTTATCCGCCTTTTCCGCAACGGGTCCACTCTTTTTCACCTGATTAACGCCCTGAAGAATCGCATCGGCTACAGCGGCACATACCAGTTTTATCGATTTTATAGCATCATCATTACCAGGGATCACATAGTCAATAACATCCGGATCTGAATTGGTATCAACCAAAGCAACAACCGGAATCCCGAGCCGGCGGGCTTCTTTTACCGCGGTCTCTTCTTTTTTTACGTCTACGATAAACATCGCGCTGGGAAGCCGGTCCATTTTCCGAATACCACTGAGATTCTTCTCCAGCTTGCCCATCTCTTTTCGAAAGATTGCCACTTCTTTCTTCGTCAGTTTTTCAAAAGTCCCGTCCTCTTGCATTTTTTCGAGCTCATTAAGACGCTTGACACTGCGCCGGATAGTCTCGAAATTAGTCAGGGTTCCGCCCAGCCACCGCTGGTTTACGTAAAACATCCCACAGCGGTTTGCTTCTTCTTCGATTATCTGCTGAGCCTGCTTCTTTGTGCCGGCGAACAGAATATACCCGCCTTTTCGCACGGTGTCTTCGAGGAACCGGCAAGCAAGCGCGAGCTCACTCTCGGTTTTTTCTAAATTTATAATGTATATACCGTTACGTTCGGCGAATATGAATCTCGCCATCTTAGGATTCCAGCGTCTGGTCTGATGACCAAAGTGCACGCCTGCTTCCAGTAATTGTTTAATAGTTACGGCTGTCAATACTGTTTTCCTCCTTTCCCAGACCCGGTTATCGGGCGGGTTTCATCTTCACAAAATTGTTTAAATACTATACCACAACGTTTTTTAATTTCAAGGCCTTTTTTTCAAAAACCTTATACTCAAAAAAACGGATCAAAGAATGAATTCCAAATCAGATATTTTTTTATATAAGCCTTTTTGGCGCAGAAGTTCCTCATGAGTCCCTTGCTCCACGATGCGTCCGGCCTCAACAACCACTATCCTCGTCGCCTTTTTGACAGTGGCCAGGCGATGGGCAATCACAATAACGGTCCGTTCAACAAAAACACGGTCCAGGGCCTCCTGTACCAGCCGGGTCGATTCAGCGTCAAGCTGGGAAGTCGCCTCATCCAGAATAAGGATCGGGGGGTTATTAAGAATTGCTCGGGCAATGGCTATGCGCTGCTTTTGCCCACCGGAAAGCTTTACCCCCATGTCTCCTACCACTGTATCATAACCTTCGGGCAGGGCCTGGATAAATTCGTGGGCCTCTGCCGTCATCGCCGCCTTTTCGATCTGTATTTGGCTGGCGTCATTTTTTCCATACCTGATATTGTTAGCGACAGTATCATTAAACAAAATAAGATCTTGGGGCACCATCCCGATCTGCCCTCGAAGGGAAGAAAAAGTAACTTCGCGCAAATCAATCCCGTCAATCTTCACGACACCCTGATCCGGATCATAAAACCTCATGAGCAGGTTAGCCAGCGTAGTCTTCCCCGCGCCGCTGGGACCGACCAGGGCAATAATTTCCCCTTTATTGATTTTAAGGTTAATATCGGAAAGAGTCGACTTCTCTTCATAAGAAAAACCTACCTCCGCAAACTCAATCCCCTGGCTGATCTGGGGCAATTCCCGCGCCCCCGGCTTCTCTTTCACCTGTATGGGCTCATCTAAGACCTCAAAAATCCTGGTCGCGGCGGCCAGGGCCTGCTGATTCACGCTGTGGATCTCGCTCAGTCTACGGCTGGGTTTTATCAGAGAAAGCAACGCCCCCAGAAACAAAACAAACACTCCGAACGACATATTTCCTTTGATCACTTCCCTGCCGCCATAATAAAGAACCGCGGCCCCGCCGCAGGCGCCGATAAACTCGGTGAATGGGCCCAGAAGCAGGCTCCGCTTCTGAAGTTTCATCATCATTTTATAAAACCCCTGAGTCTGCTCGGCCACTCGTTCTGTTTCTTCTTCTTCCATGGAAAATGCCTTGACCACTCTTACTCCGGCGATAGTCTCAAACAGCTTGCGATTAAGTTCTCCCATACGTTCCTGAGCCTGAGTGCTTATTTTTTTGACCATCCGGCCCACTCTTATTATTGGAAGAGCAACTATCGGCACTATCAGCAGAGAAACCACCGCCCATTTCCAGTTAACATAAAAGACGATAAAGGCAAGGAAAAACATCATCACTCCCTGGTAAAACAGATCGGTCAATCCGGCGGACAGGCATCCTTTAAGCACCTCGACATCGTAAGTGATCCGGGATACCAGCTGGCCAGCATTACTCTGACTGAAATAAGACAGGGAGAAGTCCTGAATCTTCCGGTAAAGCGTGTTACGGATGTCCCGAATGACAAGCTGAGTGAGTTTGTGCAGAAGAAACATCCGGATAAAAAAGAACAGTCCTTTAAGAAAGATAAGACCGGGAATGACCGCTACAATGAGGTTAAGCATCGCCAGCGGCGAGGCCTGGTTTACACGGTCAACGACCTGCTGCAGAAATCCAGGCAGCTCACGATCAAATATGATCTCGTTCTGGCTTAACACCTTATCACTTAAAGGAACCAATACGCCAAGAGAAACACTATCAAAAAAAGCGCCCAAAAGCATTGCGCCCACAGCCAGCAGCAAAATATTCATGTGCGGACGCACGAACTGCAGCAGTCGAAGGTAAAGTCTCATCGGCTTGACCCCCTGATTTCCTTCTGATATTTACGCACCAGTTCCTTTGCCTTCTGAAAGGCGCGGGCCCGGTGGCTGATCCTGTTTTTTACCTTTGGATCCATCTCCGCCAGAGTCTTGCCATACTCAGGAGAAAAGAATACAGGATCATAGCCAAACCCATTACTGCCGCGTGGCTCTTCAATAATCCGGCCCGGATACTCTCCTTCGACTATTCCGATAACCCCCCCCGGGTCAGCTACAGCCACACTACAGATAAACCGGGCGGTGCGGCGCTCCGGCGGTAATCCGGCCAGTTCAGCCAGTAATTTCTGATTGTTAGTCTCATAAGTGGCGTTCTCCCCGGAATAACGCGCCGAATAAACACCGGGGGCTCCGGCAAGCGCTTCGACCTCCAGTCCGGAGTCATCCGCCAAAGTGAGCCTTTTGGTAAACCGGGCGATTGTCAGGGCCTTTTTTGCCGCGTTTTCAGCGAATGTCCGTCCGTCTTCCTCGATTTCCGGCGCCCCGGGAAACATTTCGACACCAACCGTCTCAATGCCTTCGGTTCCAAGTATCCGGCTGATCTCCTGTAATTTATTCTTATTTCGGGTTGAGATTACTACCTGCATGACTAAGAATTTAACTCCATGTTTTTCAGCGCCAGCTCCTGGCTCCGGATAAGTTTCTTTATTCCACCTTCAGCCATCTCCATCATCAACCGCAACTGGTCCCTGTCAAACGGCTCCTGCTCGGCAGTCCCCTGCAATTCAACGAATTTGCCTTGTCCGGTCATTACCACGTTCATATCCACATCCGCCTTGCAGTCTTCATCATAGTTAAGATCCAGCAGAGGAATCCCATCAACTATCCCCACACTGATCGCGGCGATAAAATCCCGCAGCGGAAAAGAATTTAACTTTCCCTGGTTTCGCAACCGTTTCAAGGCCTGGGCCAGAGCGACGTAACTTCCGGTAATCCCGGCAGTCCGGGTTCCGCCATCCGCCTGGATCACATCACAATCGATCCATACAGTCCTCTCCCCCAGGGCCTTCATATCCACCACCGCCCGCAGTGAACGGCCGATAAGCCGCTGTATCTCATGCGTCCGGCCGCCGACCTTCCCTTTGCTCGACTCCCGAACAGTGCGCGTCCGGCAGGAGCGGGGCAGCATTGAATATTCAGCTGTGATCCAGCCGCGGCCCTGGTCGCGGAGAAAGTAAGGCACCTGATCTTCTATCGACGCGGAACAGATCACCCTGGTTTCTCCGATTTCGATAAGACAGGAACCTTCAGCGTATTTAAGAAACCCCGGCTGCAGATTTACTTTTCGCAGCGAATCATTTTTTCTTTTATCCGGTCGGCTCATAAATTGAACCCCCTCTCGAATCAATCGAAGTGATTAATGGAAAATCTTCTACAGTAAGCTCGTAGACCGCTTCCGGCCCCAAATCCGGAAAACAGACAATCCGGCAAGAGCTAACCCGTTCAGCCAGCAACGCGCCGCAACCGGCATAAGTCACAAAGTACACAGCCTTATTCTTTTTGATCGCGGCCCTTACCGCCGGAGAACGGCGTCCTTTTCCCACCATAGCCGTCAACCCCAGGTTAAGTAACGGCACGGTAAGCGCGTCCATACGGCTGGAGGTGGTCGGCCCGCAGGCCCCGATCGGCCGGTCCGGGCCACCGGGATTCGGACCGCAATAATAAATAATCTTTTCTTCTAATGAAAACGGAAGTTTTTTCCCCTCGCGTATAAGCTCTGACAGCCGCTTATGCGCCTGGTCACGGGCAGTATAAAACACGCCAGTAAAAAGAAAACGCTGCCCGGCTTTAAGATTCCGAAACTTCCGGATATCAGACATCTTCATATAATACCCTCGGCCGAACGCAGAGCATGACAGCTTACGTTGACTGCCAACGGTAATCCGGCAATGTGAGTAGCCGCGGTCTCCACGCTTACCGCTAACGCGGTAGGACTGCCGCCCAGACCCAGCGGACCGATTCCAAGTTTGTTAATCTTTTTTAACAAAGACTTTTCCCACAGAGATATTGCCGGCTTCCGGCTCCGACGCTGAACCGGCCGCAGCAGGGCCTTCTTAGCCATTAAGGCCGCGTAATCCTGAGTTCCGCCCACACCGATGCCCACAATAAACGGCGGACAGGCATCCGGTCCGGCATTTTTAACTACTGAAAGAATAAACTTTTCCAGTTCTTCCGACGAAGCGGTGGGATTGAACATCTTCAGCCCCGCTTTATTTTCACTGCCAAAACCTTTAGGCATAACTGTCAGACGAATACGATCGTTCGGAACCAGTTCGACATGCAGGATTCCAGGATAAAAGCCGGGCCGGTCAGCGCGTCCGAGCGGGTCGGTCTGAATCGAAGGCCGAAACATATTTTGGACATAGGCCTTTTTAATCCCCTTATTGACCGCTTTCTTAAAATCCCCGTCAATAACCGCCTTCAAGCCTACCTCCGCGAACACCACCGGCAATCCCGTGTCCTGACAAATCGCCAGTTTTTTCCGGCGCGCTATCTCCGCGTTCCGGACAATCGCCAGCAGGGCCTCACGCGAACCGGCGGAGACCGGACCGGCTGCCGCTGCTTTCAGAGCAGAAAGCACGTCCGGACGAAGCCGGAAATTGGCCTGCGCGCAAAGCGCGGCTACCTTATCTTCTATTTGTTCCGGTTTTATCGTTTTCATCGGATTTAAATTCGGAACTGACAGTAGTAATTATCCCCCCCCGGGGATTAAACCGTCCGCTCACTATCGCCTGACGCGGATTACAGGCAGCGACGATATCTTCCAGTATCCTGTTTACCGCGTGTTCATGGAATATCCCGAAAGAACGATAGGCATTCATATACAGCTTAAATGACTTCAGTTCCAGACACAGTTTGTCCGGACGATATTTTAAAGAAACACAGGCAAAGTCCGGCAAGCCGGTCTTCGGACAGATACAGGTAAACTCCGGGATCTCCATCTCGATCCAGTAATCCTTCTCCGGATACATATTTACCCACGCCTCGATTTCCGGCAGCCGCCGGCGCCGCACCCCGGTTTGCAGATTTTCATAAGAACTGTTTTTCTTTGCCATTATCTTACCCCTATTAATTTATGGACTTGAGGAATAATACGCACGTCTTCAAGCTCAGCGGCGGCCAAAGGCCAAAACCTCAGGCAGCGGCGAAGAGAAGAACCGGGAAACCGGCTGTCCGGCTGTAACACCAGTGGTACGCGGGGATCAACGGAAGATATAATCCGGACCGCCTTTGACAGATATTCCTCCCGGCTGCTCGGCCCAATGACTACCTTGACGCAAAGACGTTTACGGTTCCGGCAGGCACGCAAGAAGGCAGCATGCTCTTTCCAGAACTCATGCCCCCCGGCATCCGGAAGTTTTATATCCATCGCGATCGCGTCAATCCGATCCTGGATCTTCCGCAAATTGCTGACTAGTATACCATTTGTTTCCAGATAAACAAAATATTTTTTCGCCTTTAGTTCACTCGTAAACGCCCCAAGAAACTCGCTTTGGATCAGCGGTTCTCCTCCGGTGATACTCACCCAGCGCGCTCCATGAGCCCCCAAACGTTCTGTCTGTCCCATTAATCCGGATACAGAGTAGCAGCGAAAAGACCTTGGCCGGGTATCGCAGTAGGAGCAGTTGAGATTACAACCGAAAAAACGAATAAAAATCTGGGGTGTGCCGACCAGGAGCCCTTCCCCCTGAATGCTGAAGAACAGCTCGCTTATACGGGCCTTCACAATGCCGGGTCCTCTATCCCGGCCCGGGCGAATCCGGCGGCACGGAACCGGCAGCTGTCACAGGTGCCGCAGGCGCGGGTCCTGCCGTTATAACATGACCAGGTAAATTCAAACGGGACCCCCAGCTTCATCCCCAGCCTGATTATTCCAGCCTTGGTTTTCCGGATCAGCGGCGCCTCGATCCGGATTCCCCGGGCCTCTACTCCAGTCCGGGTACCCAGATTCAACGCGGTCTGAAACGCCTGCAAAAAATCCTTCCGGCAGTCGGGATATCCGGAATAATCAATCTCATTAGCGCCGATAAATACAGTCCCCGCTCCCAGAGTTTCGGCTAAAGAAGCGGCAAAGCTCAGAAAAACAATGTTTCGTCCCGGGACATAGGTCGAAGGAATTTTCCCCCCGGAAAATTCCTGTGGCACCGCCTGATTTTTATCCAGCAGCGAAGACCCCTTCCAGGGGAACTCAAGCCTGATCCGATGCCATTGACTTCCGCTTTTACAAGCGATCATTTCAGCGCAATCAAGTTCTTTCCGGTGCCGCTGTCCATAGTCAAACGACAACGCGTGCACCCCATATCCTTTTTCCCGGGCAACATACAGCGCGACGGCCGAATCCAGTCCGCCGGAAAGCAGGACTACCGCCAGACCCGGGCTATTTCTACTCATAATACGTGGCTTTACTATTGTCGGTTTCCCAGATATTGATGCGAATAATCTGCCAGCTCTCGCCTTTAGCCCTGTCCTTGAGCCTGTAGTAGATAAACTTTGCGATATTTTCCGAGGTCGGATTATGCGAACTGAAAAAGTCCGTCTCGTTTATGTACTTATGATCAAAATAATCCGTAACTTCTCCCAGGATCTCGCGGGCCAGCTTAAAATCCATCACCATATTTGAATCATCCAGACCGGCAGCTCCGAACACCGCCTCCACCTTCCAGTTGTGTCCGTGCAGGTTTTCACACTTTCCCTTGTACTCGCGCAGATTATGCGCGGCACTGAAATCTCCCATAACACTTATTTCATACATTAGTGACCTTCCTCACGTTTTCAAGAGAAAATCCCAGAAACTTCTTACCAAGCGCGGCGA
>JAGYOO010000041.1 GCA_018399295.1 Candidatus Omnitrophota bacterium
CGCGCGGCACCGGCTGGTCTTTGATGAATTCTTTCTCCTGCAGCTGGGACTCGCGCTGAAGAAGCGGGATATCCGGGAAGATAAACAGGGAGTGTCGTTCAAGATCCAGGGGCTGATTCGGAAAAAGCTCTTAAACAGTCTGCCGTTTCGCCTGACGGAAGATCAGACACGGGCCTTGTCTGAGATCGAGGCGGATATGAATTCCAGACAACCGATGAACCGGCTGTTGCAGGGTGACGTGGGCAGCGGAAAGACGATTGTCAGTGTGATCGCCATGGCGGATTGCGTGGAGACCGGGTGGCAGGCGGCGATAATGGCGCCCACTGAAATCCTGGCTCGCCAGCATTTTTTTACGATCCGCCGATTTCTCGAACCTTTGGGGATTGAGTGCGCGTTATTGACCAGCGCCCGGGGTAAGGCTAAACGGGAAGGTCTTCTGCGCGATATTCGGTCGGGAAAGATCGCGGTAGTCGTGGGAACTCATGCCCTGATCCAGGAAGATGTCGAGTTTAATAAGCTGGGACTGGTCATAATCGACGAGCAGCATAAGTTCGGGGTTTTGCAAAGAAAGCGTCTGCAGAGTAAAGGGCGGGTTCCGGACGTGCTGGTCATGACCGCGACCCCGATCCCCCGAACTCTTGCCATCACGGTTTTCGGTGATCTGGATATTTCGACCATCCGCTGTCTTCCTCCGGGCCGGACTCCGGTGAAGACCTATTTTATAGAAGAAAATAAGCGTGATGATATGTATGAGTTTCTTCGCGATAGGATCAGCACGGGAAACCAGGTCTACGTGATCTATCCTCTGGTAGAAAAGTCCAAGACGCTTAATTTGAAAGCCGCGACCCGGATGTATGAACATTTTCGTAAAGATATTTTTCCTGAATACCGGATCGGATTGGTGCACGGTCGGCTTAAGGAGGAGGAAAAACATGGCGTGATGGCCCAGTTTGAGCAGGGCCTGATTGATATCCTGGTCGCGACTACGGTCGTGGAAGTCGGGGTCGATGTGGCCAACGCCTCGATAATCCTGATCGAACATGCCGGCCGGTTTGGTTTGAGTCAGCTTCATCAGCTGCGGGGCAGAGTGGGAAGAGGGGATAAGCAGGGATTCTGTATCCTCATGGCTTCAACTTCTTCCGAAGATGCCGGAAAAAGGCTTAACGCCATGACCCGGACCACTGACGGCTTCAAGATTGCCGAATACGATCTGCTCATTCGCGGGCCGGGAGAATTTTTCGGGGTCCGACAGCACGGCCTGCCGGAGCTGCGTCTGGGTGACCTGATTAAAGACCGGGAGCTTCTGCTGCATGCCCGGAAAGAGGCATTCGCGTTTGCTGAGACAAAGCCCGCGGCCGGTTCACTGGTCTTTCAAGAGCTTTCACTTCGGTTCCCCGCGAACAAAGAAGAACTTCTTCTGACGCGATAAGCACTGCCGGCCTAAGGCATTGTTGACTTTTTCGTTTTGATATTATATTATAACCTTTAATTATAATTAAAGTTATAGTTATTTAGCCAGGCGAAGGGGGAGATATGACAAAAGAAGGCTTCGCGCATCATCGTCCTCAATGGAAAACTCACCTTGGTTTTGTTCTGGCCGCCGTTGGATCAGCCATCGGCCTGGGGAACATTTGGCGGTTTCCCTACCTCTGTTACAAAAACGGAGGCGGCGCTTTTCTGATTCCCTATGTCATCGCTCTGGTCGTTGTCGGGATATCTCTGATGGTATTGGAGATCGGCCTTGGTCATAAAATGCGCGGGTCCGCTCCGGCCAGTCTGGCCGGGGTTTCCAAAAAATGGGAATGGGTCGGATGGTGGCAGGTGATCTTGGTCATGTTCGGCATCATGCTTTACTACGCCGTGATCGTGGCCTGGTGTTTGAATTACTTCATGTTCGCGGTGAACGGGGCCTGGACCGACAACCCGGGTAATTTCTTTTTCAATCAGTTCCTGATGACCAGCTCCGGTCCGTTTCAGTTTGGGGAACTTCGCACTCCGATCATGTTGGCGCTGCTTGTAGTCTGGGGGGTGAACTGGTTGATTGTTTTCCTTGGCGTGGAAAAAGGACTTGAGCGCGCGAACAAGATTTTTATGCCGCTGTTGTTTCTGCTGACCGCGGTTATTGTGATCTGGAGCGTGCGTCTCCCCGGTGCCGGAGAAGGGATCAAGGTATATCTTCAGCCGCAGTTCGAACGGCTCTCGGATATTCGGGTCTGGATGGACGCCTTCGGGCAAATCCTTTTTACGCTCAGTCTCGGGTTTGGGATCATGATCGCTTATGCCTCCTATCTTCCCCGCAAGACGGAGATCGTGCGGGATGCCTTTTCCATATGTGTCATCAACAGCATATTCTCCCTGTTCGCCGGTTTCGGGGTATTTTCCGTTCTGGGCTATATGGCCGAATCCACGGGAAAGCAGCTGAGCGAGGTTGTCGACCAGTCTATTGGCCTCGCGTTTGTCGTTTATCCCAAAGCGATCTCCTTATTGCCGGCCTTTTCCCGGGAGTTTGGTCTGATCTTTTTCGCGATACTGGTGATTGCCGGTCTTTCTTCCGGAATATCAATACTCGAGGCATTTACTTCGGCGCTTATTGATAAATTTCATTATTCTCGCAAAACAGTTGTCTCCGCGGTCTCGGTCGCCGCCTTTGTGGGAGGATTGGTATTTACCAGCCGCGCCGGCCTGTTCTGGCTGGATATCGCGGATCACTTTCTTACCAGCTACGGTCTGGTCGTGGGAGTTATCCTGGAGTGCCTGGTTGTTGGCTGGGTGTTCAAGGCCTTCCGTCTGCGGGAACATGTAAACCACTTCAGCGCCTGGAAGCTGCAGAGATGGTGGTGGGATGTATCTGTCCGATTTATTGTTCCGCTGGTTCTGGTCGGGCTGATAGCCTCGTCATTGCTGGAAGAGCTGGCCAGCCCTTATGGCGGATATTCCCGTCTGGCAGTTGTTCTTATCGGAAGAGACTGGCTTATTTTTACTGCCTTTGCCGCGGTCCTGGTCTCGGCCCGGAATTGGAAGTCCGAACCGGCAGAGCGGATGATAACCCATAAAAACGCGTAGGAGGCTTTCTTCACATTTCAGGGTAATTATGATAAAATCAATAATCAGCCTTAAATAGCATAATCAGTTTAAATGACGAGGAGGTTATAAATGGATAGCTTTTCCGAGAAGAATATCCGCAACGTCATTTTCGTTTCTCACATCGGAGCGGGGAAAACCTCCCTTGTTGAGGCTATTAATTACGCGGCCGGCGGCTCCAGCCGGTTGGGTAAGGTTGATGAAGGAAACAGCATCAGTGACTATGACCCGATTGAAATCGAACGCAAAATCTCAATAAATGTTTCTCTGCTGCATTGTGCAATGGCCGGGACTAAGATAAATCTTATTGATACTCCGGGATATGCTGATTTTATTGTTGAACTTCGTAATTCAGTTCCCGCGGCTGACGCGGCCCTGGTTCTTGTCAGTGCCCCTGACGGATTGGAGGTTGGAACCGGGCGTGCCTGGGGGATAATGGACGAAAGCTCCCTACCGCGCGGGATATTCCTGAGTAAGCTGGATAAGGATAATGCCGATTTTTTTTCTACTCTTGAGGCGGTGCAGAGTACCTTTGGCAGCAACTGTCTTCCGGTTATGGTTCCGAATGTGTCTGGACCCGGATTTTCGGTGGTCGCTGGTCTCCTGGACCGGAAAGGCTGGGGAAGCCTTGGAGAGGAAGAAAAAAAACAGGCTGACGCGTTGCGGGAGAAACTTATCGAACAGATCGCCGAGGTCGACGATACCATGGTTGAAGAGTATCTCAATGGCCAGGAATTTTCAGTTGAAGAGATCGATCAAGCGTTAAAACTGGCAATAAGGCAGCGAAAACTGGTTCCTGTTTTCTGCGGTAATTCACTCTCCGGAACCGGCATTAAAGAGACAATTGACTTTATTATTAAGTATTTTCCTTCGCCAGCCGATCGGGGCGCGATTCCGGCTAAGACCCATCCGGGGCTGGAGGATGTCCAGGTCGAACCGCGGGGGGAAGCTCCGTTTGCCGGTTATGTGTTTAAGACAATCTCCGATCCTTACGTCGGGCAGCTGAGTGTCTTCCGAGTGTTTTCCGGAAATCTTCACTCTAATTCTCAGTTTCAGGACGTTAATCAGGAGGCGGCCGAACGGATCGGACAGATCTATCTGCTGCAGGGCCGGGAGCAGATCCCGGTGGCCTCTGTCGGATGCGGGGATATCGGCGCTGTGGCCAAATTAAAAAATACCCATACCGGAGAAACCATCGCCGATCCCAAGCATCCGGTTGAGTTCAGTTTTGGCGAAATCCCGGATCCGGCGATCTCGTATTCATTAAAACCCAAGACCCGGCAGGATGAGGAGAAGATATCACAGGCTCTGGCCAAGATGACTCTTGAGGACCGGGGACTAAAGGTAAGCCGGGATGCCCAGACTCATGAACTTATTATCTCCGGTATGGGGGAGATGCATCTGGAGGTAACTATCGAACGTCTGAAGAAGCGCTACCACGTGGAGGTTGAGGTCGGGACGCCCAAGGTAGCTTATAAAGAGACCATCAGAAAGCCGACTAAAATCCATAATAAGTACAAGAAACAGTCTGGCGGACGCGGACAGTACGGTGATGTCTGGCTGGAGATCGAACCGCTGGAACGAGGCGGCGAGTTTGAGTTTGTCGATAAAATCGTAGGTGGAGCGATCCCCCGACAGTATATTCCTTCAGTGGAAAAAGGCGTGCGCAAGGCTATGATCGAGGGCGCGCTTGCCGGATATCCGCTTGTTGATGTACGGGTTATCCTTTTCGATGGTTCTTACCATGATGTGGATTCTTCAGACATGGCCTTTCAGATCGCGGCCGGAATGGCCTTGCGCAAGGGGGTTCTGGAAGCGGCTCCGGTCCTGCTGGAGCCGATCATGGATGTCGAGGTGGTGGTGCCGGATGAGTACATGGGTACCATAAACGGCGATCTTAACTCCCGCCGGGGCCGGGTCATGGGTATGGAGCCGGCCGGAAAGCTTGAAAAGATCAAGGCCCAGGTGCCGCTTTCGGAGATGTTGCGCTATGCTACTGATCTGCGGTCCATGACCCAGGGGCGCGGTTCGTATCACATGAATTATTCTCATTATGAGGAAGTGCCACAACGGGTAGCGGAGAAAGTGATCGCTCAGTCTCAGAGCGGGGAGAAGGAAGAGTAGATATCCGAATGGGCAGGGGCTTAGGCAACAGCCGGGGGTTTACCTTCATTGAGACAGTCATTGCCTTGACGGTTCTGGCAATCGGCCTGCTGGCAGTGATGGCTTATCTGCCCGTGGCCCTTGACGCCTCGCGGCGGGCCTCGGATATGGTAAAAGCGGCAGAGATTGCCCGTGCGGGGTTCGTCTGGGTTCGAGCCGCGGCTTTAGAGTCAACCGGGGCGGTGGATAGTCTTGATACCGGTGGCGGGTTTATTCCGGTAACCAGAGAGGACGGTAGTGATCCCTTTCCGGGATTTCCCAAGCTGCCGGGATACGGGGGGTTTGGGATAAAGATAACCATAACTCCGCAGGATACCTCTTTGGCCGCGGACCTCAAGGACGTGGATATTGAGGTGCGCTGGTCTTTTCGCGGGCGATATTTGAGCGAAACGTTTTCCTCTCGAAGCGCACGCTATAATCCTTAATCAAAACAACCTCAAACCACAGGAGTGTTAAAAGGATGTCAGGTCATTCAAAGTGGAGCAGTATTAAACACAAAAAGGCCGCGGCGGATTCTAAACGCGGCAAACTATTTACTAAACTGATAAAGGAAATAACAGTAGCCGCTCGATCAGGCGGCGGCAATCTGGACGCGAATCCCCGACTACGGCTGGCAGTGACCAAGGGTAAAGAGGCAAACATGCCCAGGGACAATATTGAAAAAGCGATTAAAAAGGGGACGGGTGAGCTTCCCGGCGTAGTGTATGAGGAAGTGACCTATGAAGGATATGCATCCGCCGGAGTGGCGATCCTGGTTGACGTATTGACTGACAATAAAAACCGTTCCGCGGCTGAGATTCGCAGTATATTCACGAAGCGGGGCGGGAATATGGCCGGAGCCGGTTCAGTTGCCTGGCAGTTCAACAAAAAGGGGTATCTTGAGGTAGATAAAGATAGTGTCCCGGAAGATAAACTTATGCATATTGTTCTGGAAAATGGGGCCGAGGATATGACTGCCGGGGATCAGACGTATGAGATAACTACGGATCCGCGTGATTTCGAAACCGTTCGTCAGGCAGTTGAGAACAGTGGGATAAAGCCTGCGACCGCGGAAATTACCATGATCCCGGATTCCACGATCAAGGTAATGGACAAAGACGCCGCTCGTCAGATCCTGAATCTTATTGACACTTTGGAAGAGCACGAGGACGTGCAGAATGTGTATTCTAATTTCGATATCCCTGATGAAGTGATCACGGAAATAGGGGAATAGCCGGTAAGGCTGTAGATGCGGATTATCGGGGTAGACCCGGGATTAGGTTGTACTGGTTACGGAGTTCTCGAGGCGCCTTTGGGAAAGCCTTTGGTTTTGCTTGAGGCCGGGGTGATCCGCACGCGCGCCAAGGATCCTCTCAGCGACCGGCTGAGTCAGCTGTATACAGGCATCCGGGGACTGATCGTCGCTTACCTGCCGCAGGCGGTAGCTATCGAAGATCTTTATTCATCCTACAAAAATCCTCGCACAGCCATTGTCATGGCCCACGCGCGAGGCGTGATCTACCTGGCGGCAGGTGAATCAAAGATAGAGGTTAGCGGTTATCCGGCCCGGCGCGTTAAACAATCCGTCGCCGGGAACGGCGCGGCCAGTAAACTTCAGATTCAGAGGATGGTTTGTAAAATGCTTCAGCTTAACAATGATCCCCAGCCGTTTGATGTTACTGACGCGCTGGCCCTGGCGATCGCTCACGCCGCCTGTTGCAGGCGGAGAACAGGTAAGTTATGATATCCCGTATTTCCGGTCGAATTACCGGAGTTGAGGAAAATTCGATTATCCTGGAGGTAAATGGTATCGGGTATGAGCTGCTGATACCCGGCGGGATTATGAAATGCCTGAATCTTCCCGGAGCTGAAGCCAAGGATCAGGAGACTGTTGAGTTCATAACCTACCATTACTATCAGACCGATCCTTCTAAAAGTATCCCGGTTCTGATCGGATTCGCTAATTCAGTGGAAAAGGAATTTTTTGAGAAATTCATTACCGTTTCCGGCATCGGCCCCAAGGCCGCGGTACGGGCTCTCAGCGAACCCTTTCCTGAGATCGCCCGAGCGATTGATTCCGGTGACGCGGCCTTTCTCCGTTCGCTTCCCGGAATTGGTCTGCAGCGGGCGCGGGAAATCGTTGCCAAACTTCAGGGACGCGTAGGAAAGTTCGGTCTGATGCAGTGTCAGGCGCATCCGGCTGAGGCACCGCAGTCTGTGGGGAAAGATATTGTCGAGGAAACCATCGCGGTACTGCTGCAGTTGCAGTATCGCTCTACTGAAGCCGAACAGATGGTCAAAAAGGCCATGCAGAGGAATCCGGAAGTCCGCAGTTCGGAGGAGTTGCTGAATGAAGTCTATAGACAGAAATTACGGGAAGAATGATCCGGAGTTTTCCGGACGCGAACCCCTGCTGCGCGGGGACGAAACGGATGAAGACAAGGTACTGAATCTTTCTCTGCGGCCGCTCAGTTTTGCTGATTTTATCGGTCAGGAAAAGATCCGGGAAAATCTGAAGGTGGCGATCTCCGCCGCCCAGTCCCGTCAGGAACCTCTGGAGCATCTCCTGCTGGCAGGGCCACCCGGCCTGGGGAAGACGACTCTGGCGCACATCATCGCACATGAAATGGGTACCAAGATAACCATGACCTCCGGACCTTCGATCGAACGGGCCGGCGATCTTATTGGGATCCTGACTAATCTTGAACAGGGGGATGTCCTGTTTATCGATGAGATTCACCGGCTTTCCAAGGTTGTGGAGGAGTTTCTTTATCCGGCGATGGAGGACTATAAGATCGATTTCGTCATCGATAAGGGGCCGTACGCCAAGACCATTCAGTTTAACCTTAAGCCATTTACCCTTATCGGCGCTACCACCCGTTCGGGTCTTCTTTCCGCTGCTCTTCGCAGCCGGTTCGGAATGTTTTATCACCTTGACTTCTATCCCTGGACCGAACTGATCAAAATCGTGCACAAGTCGGCCGGGATCCTGGGGATTGAAATGGATGAAAAAAGCGCCGAGATTATCGCCCGCCGTTCCCGCGGTACTCCCCGGGTGGCCAACCGGTTGTTGCGCCGGGTGCGGGATTATGTCCAGGTTCGGGCGGATGGAGCGATGAATGCCGAGACCGCGGATCGGGCCCTGAATATGCAGGGAATCGACGCCGCCGGGTTGGATGATATTGATCGCCGGGTGCTGCAGACCCTGATTGAGGTGTATAAAGGTGGTCCGGTAGGGATCGATGCTTTGGCCGCGACTTTGAATGAGGAAAGCGATACGATTATGGATGTGGTGGAACCGTATCTGTTAAAAATCGGATTTCTAAAACGTACTCCCCGGGGCCGACAGGTTACGGAAAAGGCCTTGCGTCATCTCGGCCGGGCGGTTGAGAAAAAAGGTCTGTTCGAGGATGAGTGATAAACTTCTGTTACATGTCTGCTGCGCGCCCTGTTTGATCTATCCTTTAAAGCAAT
>JAGYOO010000042.1 GCA_018399295.1 Candidatus Omnitrophota bacterium
CCGGCGCGAAGCGCAAGACTAAGATGCTAAAATGCTAAGATGCTCGAGCACGAAGTGCGTTCTCTGCCCTCTGCCCTCTCTTCCATCCTCTATTTTCTCTGTGTTCTCTGTGTTTTCTGTGGTTAAATTTTTCGTCTTTTATCTGCTGTCTTTGTCTGTCTTCCGTCTTCCGTCTTCCGTCTTCCGTCTTCCGTCTTCTGTCTTCAGACTTCTGTCTTCTAGTCTTAAGTCTTAGGTCTAAGATTAAACAAAACCTTCTCCAGCTCCTTCTCCCCCTTTACCGGCTTTTTGCAGGAATAATTTTCACACACATAAGCGGTTGTCTTTCCCTGTTGCGGTATCTGGTCGCGAAGGGATGGGATCATCTCCAGCACCGGAGCCGCCTGGGTCTCGTTTGCCGGACGGAACAATACCACTTTATCCGGCAGAAAACCGGAAAAGATCTTTTCCAGCATTGGCTGCACATCTTTTCGTTCCCCGGAGACAACAATCTCCTGATGGGCGGAAACGGCAAAATCAAAAGCCATCAGCATGTAAGTGAAGTTCTGGGGGGCAGCCGTCAGCCGCTCACCAAAGGAGGTAAAGATGGCTGTTGCTTTTTCCTCCAGTTCCCTGTCCCCGGTCATTCTCCCCAGCCGGAGCAGAGCAAGGGCAGCGACCGAATTTCCGGAAGGGTAATCTCCATCATATACCTTTTTCTGCTGAAAATCGAACATCGCCTCATCTTTCGGATTCAGAAAAAAGCCGCCTTTTTCCCCATCCCAGAACTTATCCAGCATCATGTTTCCCAGACGCATCGCGGACTGCAGGTAGAAGTGGTCCAGCGTAATTTCATACAAGTCGATGAGGCCCTGGATAAAGAAGGCATAGTCTTCAATAAACCCGGAGATCGTGGCCTTTCCGTCGCGATAGGAATGCAGCAGTCCGTTCCGGCCGTCTTTGAGATTTTCCAGGATAAAGCGAGCGGATTTTTCCGCGGCATCCGCGTAACCGGGTTGATTCAACACCATCGAAGCAAGCGAGAACGCGGATATCATCAACCCGTTCCAATCCGTAAGGATCTTTTCATCAATCTGAGGCAACGGCCTCTTCTGCCTGACCTTAAATAATTTCTCGCGGCTTTTGTCGATTATCCGCCTGATTTCCAAGGCCTTTCGTTTTAAAAAAGCAGAGGTTTCCCGGTAATCCCGCGCGAGAAACAGCACGTTTTTTCCGGAAACCGGGACATTTCCTTTTTCTTCTACTCCGTAGGCATAACAGAAAATCTCTCCGTCTTCCGGGCCGAGGATCCTGATTATCTCGGATTTCCCCCAGAGATAAAAAATCCCTTCTTCTGTTTCCTCGGAATCCGGAACCTGAGAATCCGCGTCCTCGGATGAGAAAAATCCCCCCTTGGGGTTCTCCAGCCGGCGCTGAACATAATCCAACGTCCGGCGAGCAACATCAGCATATATCTCTTCTTTCGTTGCCTGATACGCCTCCAGATACGCCCGGCAGATCAGGGCCTGATCATAGCCCATCTTCTCAAAATGCGGGAGCCGCCACTGTTCGTCAGTAGAGTACCGGTGAAAACCACCGCCCAGGTGATCCTGAATTCCGCCCCGGGCCATCTCCCGCAACGTTTTCAACGCGATTTCCAGGGCATCTTCTTTCCCCGTACTCTTCCAGTAGCGCAAAAGAAACATGGATATATGCGGTATGGGAAATTTAGGAACTCCTTTCTGGCCTCCCTGAACAGGATCAAAACCATATTTTACCGATTCAAACCCCTTATCCAGAAGATCCCGGGTCAGGACTTTTCCTTTTTCCGGCTGCTGAATGTTGGCGAGAAAATTAGTAACTTCAGCCCCCGACTCGGTCAGTTTATTCCGTTCAGTCCGCCATCTATCCGCAACCATTCGCAGGATCCGCTTTAAACCGGTCCGGCCGTGACCGTCCTCCCGGGGAAGATAAGTAGCGCCCATAAACGGTTTTTTATCCGCGTCAGTAAATACCGTAAGCGGCCACCCCCCCACGCCACTCAAAGCCATTACCGCTTTCATGTAAAAATTATCAATGTCCGGACGCTCTTCCCGGTCGACCTTTACCGCGATAAAACTTTCGTTCAGAATGCCGGCAGTCTCCGGGTCGGAAAACGATTCCCGATGCATTACATGACACCAGTGGCAGGATGAGTAACCAATAGAAATAAAAACCGGCTTATTTTCATTCCGGGCCTTTACAAATACCTCTTCACTCCAGGGAAACCAGGCTATCGGATCATGGACATGCTGCAGCAGGTAAGGACTCTTCTCTCCTTCCAGCCGGTTAGCAGGAATCTTAGCCATAAATATATCCTCTTCTTACCGTTGCTCGTTTAGAATGCGGGATATCCCGTACCATAGATTCAGTCTCTACAGAAATGCCTTGCCTGAAACCTGTGGCGGTTCATAACCCGTACAACTTGATCTTCTTGTATAAAGTAGTTCTGTTTATTCCAAGCCGGTCCGCGGCTCGGGAACAGTTGCCATTGGACCTGCGTAAGGCATTGACAATAAGATCTTTCTCCGGCTCCTGCAATGCCTGTTTCAGAGAAAGTCCGCCTTCTTTTCCATTACGCGGTGATTTTTTCTGCCGCACAGGCTCAGGAAGATCTTCGATCCGAATAATCCCGCTCCGGCCCAGGATCATGGCCCGTTCGATGGCATTCTGCAATTCCCGGATATTACCCGGCCAATCGTACTCCCGCATTTTTTCCATGGCAACCTGATCCACCCCTTCGGCGTTAAACCCCCGATCCAACGGACGCATCCGTTCTCTGTATTTTTTTAGAAAATGGTCCACCAAAAGCGGTATATCATCCGTTCTCTGTCTTAAGGGCGGAAGATGCAGGGTTATGACGTTCAACCGCCAGTAAAGATCTTCGCGGAATTCTTTTTTCTTAACCAGCTCCGGAAGGTCCTGATTAGTAGCGGCGATGATCCTGACGTCTGCCTTATAAGAACGGGTATCACCGACCCGCTCAAACACACCTTCTTCGAGAACTCGCAACAGCTTTACCTGCAGATTCTGGGAGCAGGTATCGATCTCGTCCAGAAGCAGCGTGCCGCCGTCGGCCAGTTCAAACCGGCCGGCCCGGTCTTTTATGGCGCCCGTAAATGCGCCTTTAACGTGTCCGAACAACTCACTCTCCAACAGGGTTTCCGGCAGGGCACCGCAGCTTATCTCAATAAACGGATTATTCCGGCGAAAGGCATCGCACAGGTGGATAGACTGTGCTGCCACCCGCTTCCCGGTCCCGCTTTCCCCATGAATAAGAATTGTTGCCGAGGTTCCGGCAATACGTTCGATAAGCTGATATATCTTCTGCATCTCATCATTACAGCCGATCATCTTATAAAACCTTTGCCGTGCCTCCGGCTGTTCGGCGCATTCAAAAGATTTATTCACCGTAAACATGAATTCTTTCGGCTCTGTCTCAATGACTGTCTGTCCCATCTGTCCTCCTTTTTGCGCCCGACCCCCCTATTCGCAAAGTCTGGCTCCTTCCTGCACTGAACCGCGTAACGCCTGTTCTATTTCTGAAATCACATTCAGAGGATTAAGCGGTTTCTGCATGCACTTTTCCACCCGGCAGAACTTTTTCAGTCGAAAATAGGCCTCATCCGAATAAAAGCCGGTTATCGCGATAACCGGAAGGTTCCGTGTTTCGGGATCTGAAGCCAATTCCTCAGCCACCTGAAAACCGTCCTTGCCCTCCATTTTAAGATCAAGCAAAATAAGATCGGGACCGGCCATGCGTACCTGCTCCATAAAAGTAATACTGTCGGTGGTAGCTACGGGATGATACCCACTCAGATCCAGAATCTCCCGTAACTCTTCGAGAAATTCCCGGTCGTCATCCACTATCATTATTTTCTTCTTTTTCAACCCGGCCTCCCATTATCCTTTCTTCCATTGAAAAAAATGGTCGGGATCAACTTCTCATCGATCTTTTTCTGCTTAATTCTGTTAAAAGGCGGCGGGGATCAAGTGCCCGCCGCCACCCTTGACCCAAATTCCGGGAACCGGCAGTTTTTGTTTCTGTTTTAATCCCGCGGGCGAACTCCGGTTCCTCCCAGAATAAAGCCCAGCAAAAGAGAACCAATCGCGATACTGGTCATCAACGGATAAGGTTTTTCATGCAACCGCCGATCAATTCCGGACATCGCGTGTTTTAACTTATCCTCACCCTGCTTCATAGTACTCGAAAATCGGTTTTCACCGATCTCAAAGAAATCTTTTATATTAGAATAACTCTGGTCGATAAGATCGCGGAGTTCTTCCTTCTGATCCAGGGCGGCTGAGTTCAGGGTATCCAATGCCTCCCGGATCTTTTCGTCAGAAACCATATTAGTTACCATATAATTCTCCTTTCCCGGCCTGTTACGGATAGGCCTCGTTAATCCTCATATCCAGTCTGTTGAATGTCTCCACAGCGTCCCTGCGGGCAAGATCCCAGTTCATCTGCGTGGCCGTACGCAACCGGTTAAGAGCCTGTTGTGCCTCATCCCGAAGCCCGGTAAGCTCTTCATTCGCGTCAGCGCCGATAAGAGAATTGTACCGCCGCAAACGCTGCTGCAACACATCGATCAAATCTTCTTTTTCCTGAAACCCGTAACTTTTACCGATATTCTCCGGATCCAGGACATCTTCCGGAGCGGAATCAACCGGCTGAGCATTTACCGCGGGAGTTGCCATGATCAGCACCCCCATAATGAGTCCCAGGCAAAAAATATTAACTCTCATAACTCCTCCTCACATGGCTTTAAACTTTAGATGAACGGCCGAATACCAGTGATCCGACAAACAGGATCAAAAACACAAAGAACAGAATTTTTGCCACTCCGGCCGCGGTTCCGGCCAGGCCGCCAAATCCCAAAAATGCCGCGATCAACGCGATAATCAAAAAAGTCAAGGCCCATCCCAACATCTCATTACCCTCCTTAATGAGGCTATAACTTACGGGAGCGATAGCGAACGTAAGTTATCAGCCGAATTAATCCCCCCTGCTTAGTTTTCAATGGAAAACCAGGGGAGGATTCCCTGTTTTAAATCACAGAACGACTTCTTCTTTTCTTACTACTGTTATACTTCTCTTCCTGAGCGGAATAAATTGGATGACTCGCCTTTTTTCCGACTTCATTCCTTAAAAAAATTCCCGGGGGATCTTTTCCCCCGAGAATCAGCCGTCGTCTCTCCCGGCTTTCGCTTCAGCTCGGCATTATTCCGCGATTAACGCCTTTTAATACCCCTGCCTGGTATCATCAAAAGAATGTGTCCCATACGGACTGGACACCTCTTTTTCCAGGGTCTGCTGAAGTTCCCGCAACGCTGACTGCGTATTTTCCCGGGCCTGTTCCCAGCCGAGTTTATCCGCGTTGCGCAACCGGTTAAGTTCATTCTTAAGCTCAGCCAGCCTCAGGTCAAGTTCCGGATCCCGACCCGTTTTAAAACGGTCTTCCAGATCTTTCACCTGTTGCTCTACAATCCCGATGAACCGTTCCCGCTGGGAGTAAGAATACTCCCGGGTCCACTCTTGCCCGGATTGCGCCTCAACAGAGACAGTTCCGCAGAAAACCGCCAAGCTTAACATCATCACTATTACCGCCGCGAATCTCATTTTTCACTCCTTAAAACTTAAAGCCGACCTTACCGGCGAATCCGGTTTCATCTCCAAACCGGGCTTCCGCGTCGGCAAAAAAGTTTTCCCCGAAGATCATCATGATCCCGGCGAAAGTACCGATGATATTATCGCTTTCGGCATCCAGCGCGTACTGGGTTCCACCTGCCGTCACGGTTGTCTTAGCCTCGACATCCGAATACTTCACACCAGCGTAAGGAACAAAAGACCAGATACGCGCGGCAACGCCGAGCGCGCCCTGCCATTCACTCCAGTCAAAGTCTTCGGAAACAGTTATACCCGAACCGGTATAAGTAGTGCCGTTGACCTGGACTGAATCGAATTCGTCCGAGGCCAGGACCTTGCGGAACTTACCGTCCGCGAAAAATATCAGATCCATTTCCTCCATTTTGATCTCCACCAGATTAAAGCTCGCTCCGGCCTGCCAGAACAGCTCATCTTTCGGGTTGAAAATCACATTACTTCCATGAAGCGGAGCCTTTATTTCAAGATCATTGGTCGTACCAAGACCGGCGTAGATGTCCAGCATCGGAAGTGTCCAGCCCCATTGACCGTATATAAACACGCCATCCGCTTCCGCGCCGGCCAAGTCCAGTTCCCGTTCATCAAGCATATCGTACACGCCACTGATAAACGAACCCGTTTCAGCCTCAGCCTCCTCTTCAATCTCCGGTACGCCGCCGTTATCGGGCTCCGGTCTTACGTCAAAGGGAAGATCAATCGGAGCGGCCGAAGCCAGGCTGGAGATTAAAAAAACAATCACAACCGAAAAAAAGGCTGCTTTTTTAATCATCATTGCTCTCCTCCTTCCATCCCTTCCGGTTCGGAGCCGTTCGTCTGGGTTCCAAGATTACTTCTGATCTGATTAAGGATTTCCACTGCCAAATCGATACTCGGGCTGCGATACTTGGTGGCCGTTACCAGGATTCTGGTCGATTCCGGAGTTGCCGGCTGGACCTGAACCAGAACATCGGATTCCTGAATACTGGCCCCGACCTGACCGCCGGCCTTATCCAGAAGAGTGACTGTACCCATTTCCTCAACCACACTGCGGGAGGCGTTCCAGGCCTTGTCATAAGTCACGTTTTCAGTGACCCGGGCGGTACCGCCGCTGATCGAGATGCCTCCGGCGACTCCGTGTCCCAGAAATAACGGAGAACATCCATAAGCGAGAAATACGATTCCTGCAACCAGTAAAGTCATGAGTGCGGTTCTGCCTTTCATGTTACCCTCCTTTTTGAAACGGTTAATGATTCGAACTTCATGGAATACAAGGTTATACCTGATGCCCGGCTTTGTGAAGGGATGCGCTCTGCTTTTTTCTAACCCGCTTCACCCAAAAAAAAAAGGAAGCTTTCGCTTCCCTTTACTGATTTAAGATGTCCGGTTTTTATCAATCCGGGATAAGCCTCTTTATCAGGGAGATAAGATTCTCAATGGAAAACGGTTTAAGCAAAGCCGCGTCAGCCGAAGCGCCGATTTTTCCCGTTATCGACCCGCCTTCCATGCCGGCCGCCTCGGCAATATCCGGATTGCCGGACATTATTACTATCTTCCGTTCCGGCCGATCCTGCTTAAGATGCTTCATCATATCCATTCCATCGGCTTCCGGTATCTTAAGATCAAGCAGGATCAGAGAGAAATTATCTTCACTGATCTTTTCCCGGGCCTCGGGTCCGGTATAAGCGGTCTCCACCGAATATCCTTCATCCTGCAGGATCTCCCGCAGCTCCTCGCACAGCTCCGCATCATCTTCGATTATCAGAATATTCTTCCGGCTCATCTGCTGGCTACCAACTTCCGGTATTCGGTCGGGGTTTTTCCGGTAAGTTTTTTAAAGATCCGGATAAATGATTCTATATTCTGATATCCCATCTTGTCCGAGATCTGTTCGATATTGTATCCGGTCTTTTCCAGAAGATCCTTGGCCCGGTCGATCTTTATCTCCAGAGTATATTCATTGAATCCGATGCCGGTATTCTGCTTAAAGATCCGGCTGAGATATTTCGGACTAAGACAGACGGCGGTAGCCGCGTCTTTCAGGCAGACGCGTTTGTGATAGTTTCGCTCCGCGAACCGCTTAACCCTCTCGATTTTTCCCTTAATGTCATTACCGAACCTGTCGGTATCAAACTCCTTAGCCTTAAGCATCCGGTCAATAGTCGACTTGATTTTATTGATCTGCAGCGGCTTTTCTATATAATCATCCGCGCGCCCCTTAAGCGCTTGCACTGCAACATCCTTTGTGCTGTAACCGGTCATAATGATAATTCCCAGATCCGGGGCCATCTGCTTGATTTTTTTCAGCACCTCAGTCCCTTTGACTCCGGGCATCACCACATCCAGAACCACCAGATCGACTTCATTCGGTTTCTCCAGCACCTTAATCGCTTCTTCTCCATTTGCCGCCTCGATCACCTGGTAATCATCCAGATAATCACGTAACTCATCCCGAAAATCCCGGTCATCGTCAACAAGCATGATTGTGTATGGCATAACCCTTCAATTCCAGTTAATGTTAATGAATTAAAACCTTAAAACTTCCGATACAGGGCGAATCTCCCGCTTCCGGACAAAAAAACCGCGATAGCCGCGGCCAGAAGGATCAAGGGTAATTCGACTCCTCCATCAGAAGCAAAGAATCCGTTCGGAATATGCACCTTGATCATTGCCGTCGTCATTATCACCGCGATTAACACCGCCGCGATCCGGACAAATGCTCCCAGCAGCATAAACACACCGGAGGCCAATTCCGACAGGGCCAGTATCCAGGCCCAGATCCGGGGCGGATCCAGACTCAATCCCTCCATCATTCCGACCACCCCGGCCATGCCCGCGCCGCCGAAGAACCCGAACTTCTGGAGGGCATGGGCCAGAAAAATCACTCCCAAGGCCAGACGCAGTACGAACAGGGCAAGATCAACGGAGGCTGAATCCTGATTTTTTTTCATATGTTTAGTTTTAATGTTTGCCCGGGGGTAATG
>JAGYOO010000043.1 GCA_018399295.1 Candidatus Omnitrophota bacterium
ACCGTGCACATCGGCGCCAGGGCGCGGTTTATCTGCTGTTCGCGCTGCATAAGGCCGCGTATCTTTGGGGGAACATCGTGGAATATTTCCAGGGTGAACGGGCGCGCGAAAAGAGGCTTCCGGTTCCCGGCCTGCTGATTCTGGACGTGACGCATAATTGCAATCTCCGCTGTAGGATCTGTGATATCTGGAAAAGTAATGAACCAAACCTGAGTCAAGCCGTGGTGGTTCGGATCCTGGCCCAGGCCCGGGATCTTGGCATTCCGGAAATCACGCTTTCCGGGGGAGAGCCTCTGCTGCGGCCGGATATCCGGGAGATCGTGGACAATGCCTCCCGGCTGGGGATTAAGAATCTGGGGATTCTGACGAACGGGATCTGCGTGGAGGAGAATTTCTCCTGGCTGGAGCCTTATCTGCGGGATAAGACCGTCTGTTTGATTTTCTCTCTGGATTCAGTCAGTCCGAAGATCCACAATTATGTGCGCGCTGACGATGAGGCCTGGCAAAAGACGGTAGGGGCCTTGAAGCGGGTTTGCGCGGCGAAACGGCAGTTTCCCGGGATTAGGGTCAGCCTGATCTCGATCGTGCTTAATCAAAACCTGGAAGAGTTGGAGGAGCTCGCGGCTTTCGTGAAAAATCTCGGGGTTGACTCGCTGCAGTTTCAAGCCTTGTTGCCGAATAATCTGAACATGGCTGAGCGCAAGAAGTCGGAGTTTTGGGTGTCGGAAGACCGGTTTCCGGTGCTGGACGCGGTTTTGGATAAACTCATCGCATTCAAGCGCGATTTTCCCGGGTTTGTCCGTAATTCCGAACTTAATCTTGAACGGATGAAAAAATATTTTCGTCAGGACCTGGCCGCGGGCGAGGTCAGATGCGGGAATGCCGAAAAAACGATTTTAATCTCTAATCGCGGCGTTTGTACGACCTGTTTCGAAGGATACGGCGACGCGTCGGCTGAGGGATTAAAAAAGATCATCAGCGGGAGCCGCAGAGTTTTAGCCAGCCGCCGCGTTCAGGCCTGTGCCTGGCCCTGCCTGCTGCCTTGCTTCTGTGACATTGGCCCGGATTCCTGATAACCCCGCGCCTGCTTTCTTTGCGCGCCGCCAGGTAAAGGCGCGGGACAGAGTGGACGCACCTTTGTTTGGAGAGATTTATGGATGTTGCTAAAATATCAGGACTTCTGGCCGATAATTTTCTGTTTTGGCTTTCCCGCCAAATCGATTACCCGTTGATCGCACCGGACACGGTGCAGGTCAACTTTACCTTTCGCTGCAATCTGTCCTGTTCAATGTGCAGCATGGCGGAGCAGAAGAAATTTCTGGAAAGCCAGGGGCGGCGGACGGAGATCGATACCGCGACTCTTTTTCGGATCGTAGATGAGACAGTCCGACTGGGGACGAAAAATATTTTATTGATCGGTGGAGAGCCTTTGCTGCATCCGGAGCTGTTTTCGCTGACCGCGTACGCCCGAAAGCGGCAGCGTAATGTTATTATCGTAACGAATGGGGTTTTGCTGGACGAAAAGAGCTTGCGCAAGTGTCAGGAGAGTGTTAATTGGCTGAGCGTGTCAATTGACGCGGTTCGGCCAAAGACTTTTGAACGGATCCGGGGCGCGAATGTGCTGCCCCGGATTATCTCTAATCTGGAGAGGCTTAACCGTCTCCGCGAAGAGACTGGCCGGCTGGAACCGAAGACAGTGGCGGTCTGTACGATCATGAATGAAAATCTGGAAGAACTGACGGAGGTGGCGCGTCTATGCCGCGGGCTGGGCATGGAAAAGGTGATCTTTCAGCCGGTGGTGTCGAATAATGCCGATCAGGGCCAGCGTGAATTCGGTCAGAAGTTTTTTGTTCCCAAAGAAAGACTGGGAGTTCTGGACAAGGCGATCGATGACTTGATAGAGTATAAGCGCGGCGGCCCGGAGGGGTTTGCGATGATCGCGAACTCGCTGGGACATCTGAAAAAGATAAAACAGTATTTTCGGGGCACGCTGAAACGAGCCTATCCCTGCTATGCCGGATACAATCGACTGCAGATCGCGCAGGACTATGATGTTTATTTTTGCCTGCCGCCGGATACCGGGGTCGAGACCTCGTTTGGAGATGTGAGTAAACAGGGATTGCGGGAGCTATGGTTTTCTCCGGAGGCGAGAAAACGGCGCCGATTGATCCGGAGCTGTCGGGTGCCCTGCCTGCAGTGGTGCGCCTACCGGGATGATTTTTTTGTGATGCAGGAGGCATTTCTCAAGCGTTTTTATTTTAACCGAAAATGGAAAAAAACGGGAATAGCGCGATGAGAGTTCTGTTGGTTCTTGGGCCCGACTGGGATCCGCGGACGCCGCCATATAATCTGGCATTGCTGAAGGCGGTGTGCGAAAAACACGGGCACGCGACAGAGTGTCTGGATCTGAACATAAGATTTTTTAATTCTTTGGGTCAAAAGGAACAAGCGCGGCTTTATTCCCGGCCGACGGAATGGTACCGGGAAGAGTTCGCGGCTGACGCGCTCAACCGGCATGAACAGTATGTTCAGGAGAGCGAACGCCGGATTCTGGCATCAACGGCAAAGGTTATTGGGTTTACGGTCACCGGACTTAATCAGCTGTTTGCCCGGAAACTGGCCGGCCGGATAAAGCGGCAGGATCCGGAAAGAGTCATTATCTTCGGTGGGCCTCACTGCTTTCGCACTGAGGCGGGCGAAAGGCTTCTGGAGATGTGCCCGGAGCTGGACGCGGTCTGTCTGCATGAGGGCGAACACAGCCTGCCGGAGTTTCTGTCCGCTCTGGAGTCCAAAGCCTCCGGCCCGCTTCCCGGGGTGAGCCGCCGGGATGGAAACGGGAAGATTGTTTCTGCTTCTGAACCGACGGTGGCAGTGGATCTTGATGATCTGCCCTTTGCCGATTTCTCCGACTTTCAACTGGAAGACTATACCGCTCCGGAGCTGGCGATCTCTTCCAGTCGGGGCTGTGTTAACCGCTGCCGCTTTTGCAGCGAGGCCGCGGTCTGGCAGCGTTACCGCCGCCGTTCGGCAGAGGCCCTGTTCGGAGAGGTCCGGTATCAGTTGGAACGTTATCCTACGGTGACCCAGCTATATTTCTGCGATTCGCTGATCAACGGAGACCTGGAAAATCTCGGTCGGTTCGCGGACCTGATCATTGATTCCGGATTAAGGTTTAAGTGGGGTGGCCAGGCAATGATCCGGCCGGAAATGGACGATAATTTTTTTCGGCGATTGCGGCAGGCGGGACTGTCGCATGTAAGCTTTGGCCTGGAAAGCGCCAGTCAAAAACTGCTGAAGGAGATTGGAAAAGGCTTTACGCCTGAATGCGCGGAACAAGTTATCCGGGCTTCCCGCGAAGCCGGTATCCGCACGGACGTGAACATTGTAATCGGCTTGCCAGGGGAGACGGAGGAGGATTCCGCCGCTACTCTGGAGTTTCTCCGGCGAAACCGGCGGATTATGGACGCTGTTTTTTTGCATCCGCTGGTGATCTCCGCGGGGTCGTTTTATCATTCCCACCAGGCCGAGCTGGGAATAAAATTCAGCCGGCCGGATGATCCAAACTCCTGGTTTCAGGGAGAAAATACTCTGGAGGGGCGGTTGAAGACCTTGGCCCTTTATCAGAAATGCCTTGGCGCGAACGGAAGAAGCTTTCTGGCGAGAGAGGATTATCTGGTCCTTCTGGCGGAAACCGAGACCGAGAAAAAAGACCCGGCCCGCGCGCGAAAATTTTACGCCCAGGCCGCGCAGGCCTGCCGCAATCCGTTTAAAAAGATGCGGATCAGGAGAAAAATTAAGGAGGTCGGAAGACAGAAGACAGAGGTCAGAAGTCAGAAGACGGAATGACATATCCTGAAAATGGTTGACAGAAAGGAGCCTGTCAATGAATCAAAGGATAATTCAGTGCTTCGCAGAAAAACAAAAAACTTAAACCACAGAGAACACAGAGGACACAGAGGATATAGTAAAAAGACGAAAAAGCCGTAGCTCTGTGAGCTCTTTTTTAACTCTGTGAGCTTATTCTTGTTGTATTTGACAATACAGACGGTTATTTTCTGAGTGCACAGAGTCTAAAGGCGCAAGCACACAGAGTACAAAAGTTTCCCTGCCTGGCGGCCACGAAATTTTTATTTTTCACTCTGTGTCCTCTGTGATCTCTGTGGTTAAAAGAAGACATCAAATTACCACGGTAAATGAAAAAAGTGTCAACTATTTCAGGATAAGACACTCATAAGCTCGTAAGCTCATAAGTAAAAACAGAAGCGCTTAAACCACACTGTAAATTCCACAGGAGCAACTACGCAAAAGCTTAAAAACTGCCAAAGCTTCGTTTGAGCGATGAGTATGCTCGCTTGCGAAAAAAGCTTTTACTCAAGAGAGCCGAAGGCGAACGTCCTCAAAGCACAAAGCTCATAGCTGCGCTCCAGCGCTTCCTCTGCTAAACTAATGCCTGTTCCTTGCGCTTAACTATCCTGTATGGTAAGCTTTAACACTTTTCGTTTCGGTTGTTTTACAGTCATGCCTTTAAGGAACTGGATGAATAATATGTATCGAGTTAAGATTTTCACGCTTGTTTTAATCGGCGCTTTTTTCAGCCCTCTTCCGGCCCGGGGGGCCGAAGTCTCAACCGCCCGCGTCCCCGTCGCGTTTCTCTCTCCGGCTCCTCAGTTGAATACCCAAACCCTCAAGTCTTTATTCAGTTTTAGAAGGTACTACCGGGTTCCCGATTTAGAAGAACTTGAGTTTCTTGAGCCGGCTACTCCCAGGGTCTGGAAGGCCCGGAACCGGGGAAATGATGAGATCTGGTATGTGAAGATCGGGGCGGAACAGGATGATTTTCTCGGGATGGTTCTGGCGGAGATTTTCAAACTGAATGTGCCGCCGTTCGCGAGGTTTACCGTAACCAAGAAACAGGTCGAAGAAAAAATTCCGGCTGTTCACAAGAGCGATCGGCTGTTTCAGACTTATCCGAAAGACTCGATAGACGTCCTGATCGCCCGGGATGTTTATTCTCTGAAGATGAACGAGCTGGGGCAGGAAGGGACCGGGTTGGAGGCGTTGCTGGTGCATATCGCGAATGTCGGGTTCGCGGATCATGATTATAATCATAATAATCGGGAGGTAGAGATAGACGGTCTGGGACGCTATGTTGTCTTCGATCTTGGCCTTGATGACGACAGTTACTTTTCCCTGACTCCTGATCCGATAATCCGCTCAAATTTTCTGTTCCGGGTCTTTAATAAAACGGATCCGGGAAAGATCGAACAGTACGTGAAATCGGTGGAGGCGATGTCTCCAAAGCTGCTGAAGCTGCTGCTTGAATCCTATGGGGTGGAGGAATTGACGGCCAGGGATCTCGCGGCGCGGTTTAAGGCGAAGAAAAAGATTCTCAGGCTGAAGGTTCTGACGTCTATCCAGCAGGCTTATTTGCGTTCGAATTACTTTTTCTGTCCGGTTTTCTCCCTGAATAGGCCGGCTCTGGATGACTACTACGCGTATTATTTTCTCCTTACTCCCGACAGTGATCGGATCTGGGAGTTGATGATCCGGGATATGCTGTGGAACGACCCGGAAAAGCTGGCGCTGTTCCGGGAGATGCTTTCTTATGATAAGGAACAGTTGTCCGAGTACACGCGCAGGCATAATCCGTTTCTTCAGAATGATCTGGCCAGGTATCGAAATTTTCTAAAAGAGACGATTGGATTTTTGACCGGAAAGTATATAAATGAACAAGGCGTTGCTGTCGGATTCGCGGGCATAAGAGATAGATTACGGGAGGCGGTAAAAAGCGGGGAGGACAGAAAAATCCAGGTTGAGCGGCAGTTGCGGTTATTGGAGGAATTGGATATTTCAAATTCTGAGATTTTTCGCAGGATAGATACAATCGAATCGCTGTTGTTTCCCGGCCAAAATTTTTTGCAAAGCGCGGTGTAGTAGATCCAGCGTCTTCCCAGTTACTGCGCGAATCCCAGCTGTCTTAGCCAGTGTCCGATCAGATAAGCCGCGAGTGCGGCGCTTCCGCCGATGAGGAAGGTGGTCAGACCGGACCTGAGTTTACCGGTTTTGGTGATCCAGGCCTTGATAGCTCCGGTCAGGAAAAAGACGATGCCCGCGGTAATCGCGCTGACCGCGATTTTTGTGAAGAGTTGAAGCCCGGGCAGGAAGAACGGAATGAGCGGTACGAATCCGGCGGCAAGGAAAGCGGCAAAGGTGCAAAGGGCGGCTTTTTTCGGTTCGGCGGGAGAAAGGTCCAGGCCGAGTTCTTCAGAAAGCATGGTGTTTATCCAGGTCTCGCGGTTTTTGGTGATGGCTTGGACTACTTTTTCCAGCTCCGGTTCTCCCAGTCCTTTTTTGCGGAATATCTCACGGATTTCTTCTCTCTCTCCTTCAGGTATGTTATCTACATGCTCTTCTTCATCCCGGCGGGCCTGGTCCAGTTTTTCCCAGCGGCTTTTGCTGCCCTGGTAGTTGCTGACTGCCATGCTCAGGCCGTCGGCCAGCAGGTTGGCGATGCCGAGTACGACGACTACGCCTCCGGAAAATCCGGCCCCGGCAGAGCCTGCTACCACGGCAAAGGTGGTAATGGTTCCGTCGATCGCTCCTAATATGCCGTCTCCCAGATAGGAACGCTGCTTGTGATCCAGGCGCTGATTAATGGCCTGCCGGCTGTGGCTTTGCCTAAGTTCGTGGTTTTTGTCCGCCAAAATTCCTCCTGATCGTGACTATTCCTGTCTGTTGAGTGATGAAAGCAATTTCCGCTCCGAAAGCCTTCAAGGGTGTCTCCCGGTCTGATTTAGTGAAATATCGTGAAATGAATCAGAAACAGGATAATACCGGTCATTGCCGCAAGGACAACGGCAGGGTTAGGATATAGAAGAGTTTCTGGTTTTGGACCGGTACGGGTTTAACAGGGGGGATAATATGATGAATATTTTTGAGGTTTTAAAAGAGGAGCATTCTTCGCTGAAGGAGACATTGAGTGAGGTTCTTGAGTTGGGAGAAAAAGGAGATGCGTTTTCCGATTTTAAGGATGAGTTTGATTGTCATACCCGGGGGGAGGAAAAGTATCTTTATCCTGAATCAAGTTCCGCCGGGTTTAAGGAGTTGGCGCTGCTGTTGAAAGAAGAGCATGATGCGGCCCGGATCCTGCTGAAGCAGATGGACGGGATGTCGGGTAAGGAAGAGACCTGGGTGCCGAAGGCAAAGGTGTTTCAGGAGCTTATAACCGCGCATATCCAACGGGAGGAAGACAGTCTGTTGCCGCGCGTGGAGCAGAAGATGGATGAGCGCAAGGTGGGCGAGATGACGAAAAAATATGAAGAGTTAAAAGGCGCGACAGTTTAGGCCTGATTGGAAGAAGAGTAAATGGATATTTTCGATGCCTTAAGGCAGGATCATCGGCAGTTGGAGAAGTTGTTTCAACAGGCTTTGGCTGATAAGCAGAAGGCGGAATCGTTTGACCTGTTCCGGCGACTGTTTGCCGCGCATACGGACGCGGAGCAGAGGTTTTTTTATTTGGAGGTCGAGGCCGCGGGTCTGAAGAAGATTATCCTGGTGTATGTGGAAGAACATAATCTGGCTGATCTGCTTTTGGACGAGCTGATGGATATGAACGGTCAGGAGGAAAACTGGATCGCGAAGCTGACGCTGCTGACCGACCTGATCAGGATGCATATCACGAAAGAGGAAAAAGAGCTGTTCCCCCTGGTCGAACGGACTTTGTCCAGTGACAAGAAAAAAGAGATTTTGAATAATTATCTGATGGTGCAGTAGAGATAGAGGAGGAAAAGGTTATGCCGATTTTTGAAAAGCTTATCGAAGAGCATGAGCGGATCCGCGATATGTTCGAAAAGGCCTTGTCGCAGCCGCCAAAAGGACAGGTGTTTGAACAGCTTAAAAATGAGCTTGACGCACATATGCGCGGTGAAGAGGAATATGTCTATCCGGAGACAGCGGGGGTCGGCCTGCGGGACCAGACCCTGGAATCGATCCAGGAGCATCATGTGGCCCGGATCGTCTTGTCCGAACTGCAGCGGATTTCGGGAGAGGACAAGGCCTGGATGCCGAAGCTGAAGGTGTTGCATGAAGAGGTGGAGCATCATCTTGATGAGGAGGAAGAAGATCTGTTTTTCGAGGGTCGTAAAAGGCTGGATGAAAATAAGCAGCAGGAAATGGCGGACCGGTATCAGCAGATGCGTATTGCCGCGCTGGTCATGTGATAGATAAGGAGCGAGATTATGGAGTTAATGGATATTTTCGTGATGCTGAATGATGAACACGACCAGTTCCGGAGTATGTTTCAAAGTCTGATCTTAAATCCGCGCAAGGGGGCGGCGTTTGAGACCTTGCGGCGGGACCTGGCCATTCATATGGAGGGTGAAGAAAAGTATTTATATCCGCGGGTTATCGCGACGGGGCTGGAGGATATCGCGTTGGAGTCTATCGAAGAGCATCTTGTGGCTAAGACGCTGCTGGATGATCTGGAGGCTATTGCCGAACTGGAAGGA
>JAGYOO010000044.1 GCA_018399295.1 Candidatus Omnitrophota bacterium
CCTAACTTTTTAATCCAATACCTTGAATTATTCATAATTAATCTTTCTTACAGCAGCGGCAAGGCCGGCAGGCCTTTTTTCACGAGCATCCATGCCGCGGCCCCCAGAACCGTAAGTAATACACCGATCCAAAACCTCAACCGCAGTTCATCAGCCCGGCGGACCAGTTTTGAAGCAAGCACCGAGGCGGGCAATGAACACAGCACCACTATAAGTATGAGCCGAGCATCAGGCGACCAGGTCTTTCCAAACACCGCCCAGGCAAGCAAATACGGCAGATACAGAAGCGCGCGTGAAAAAACCACAATGCCGACAACGCTTTTCGAATTTATTCCTACCAGTAAAAGCCCTCCCACAAGCAACGGGCTGAATCCACCCTTATTCGGATCAAACAGCGTCAATAAACTTGCCAGAAGTACTCCAAACGCGGAAAAAAACATCGGTTTTTTTATTGTAAACAAAACCAGACTGCCAAATAACAACACTAAAACGGGGGTATAGTATTTCATCTGTGAAATGTTCAAGGGGCAAAACAACACGGCAGCCATGCCGACATAACCCAGTCCGGACAGAAAGATTCCAAGTCTGAGGTCCCGACCGCCCCTCAAATCAACATTCCCCTCACGCTGATGAAAACAGGCGGCAACAATATCAGTCGACACCTGACCGGCCATCAAAACCGACACTATCACGGCCGGTTCATATCCGGCCAGTAACAGGACCGGGGATAGAAATGCGGGATACCCCATTCCCAACCCCGAACTTACAAAGGTGGAGGAAAACACGGCTAACACGATTAAAAAAATGCTCAATTAAATCTCCGTTTCAGCTGAAGCGACAATCCTCTTCTTTTATTATACTCTGAAAATTGATATAATTAAATCTTCCCCCTTTAGAAAATACTAAGACTGTAATCAACCTGTTTTTCCGGAAAGAAATAATGTATAAATTCTTCCAAAACTCTCCTTACGTTTTTTCGTATCTTGGAGAGCTCCGCCCTGCACAGATCTGGAGACATCTCCGGGGCTACGCTCTTGCCCGGCTCGGACGAAACATCCTCCAATCAATTTTTATCTGCCCCGCCCATGACTGCAACGCCGACTGTCCGCATTGCTTTGAAAAATTCGCGCACGAAAAATTCCAGCAATCACTTTCCACTGAACAGGTGAAAGACATTATTGACCAATTTCATAACTTGGGGGGATATCTGATATTTTTCTGCAGCGGAGAGTTTCTACTGCGACAGGACGCGATCGCGCTTGTCGAATACGCGGCCGCCAAAAACCTTGCCATCGCTATAACCTCGAACGGCATCCTTCTTGATGAAAAAAAAATTACAGAACTTAAAAAAGCGGGGGTAAACTGTCTGTTCATCTCTATCGACAGCGCCAATGAGGCAAGACATGACGCATTAAGAGGCGTTCCGGGCTGCTTTAGAAAAGCCACAAACGCGATACGCCTGGCAAAAAAGGCCCGGATCAGCGCTGGAATATGGACCTATGCCACAAGAAGTAATCCAGGGGAACTGCCCGAAATATCCATTCTGGCGAAAGAGTTGAACGCAGATGGCGTGTTCACATTTTTACCCCTTTTATCGGGTCACTTAATGTATAAGCCCGAAGAAAACTTCTCCGCGCAAGAAAGAAAAGCCCTTAGAAAAAAGATTCGCTTCACTCCTAACACAACCCTTGAATTCATGAAAGAAGACGACTTATGCACCGGAGGAGGCAGATTTCATATCTGCGTCATGCCTTCCGGGGATGTCACCTTCTGTCCTCCAGTCCCGTATTCTTACGGGAATATCAAAGAACAGCCCCTGAAAGACTGTCTGAAAAAAATCAAAAAAGACTACAGCCGGTTCTGCCTGAAGAACTGTAAAGGACAGTGCCCGATAAACTTTCAGGAATACCGGGATAATTGCAACGCGGAATTCATGTACAAATAGATTCGTTTGAAATTTTCTATTTTTTCCCCGGCCCTGTCAATTATCTCCACGCAAATCTTTTTCTCATGGACTGGGACCCATTTTTCTTTTGCTGCTTTTTCTCCCTTAAAATTGGCAAGAAGTTCCCAGGCCAATCGAGGTCTCGGTCAACAGATCGATTTCAAGATTGGAGCTCCAGCCTCCCCAGTCATAGTCAAGCCCAAGAAAAATCCCGAGATCATTATCCGACTCATACCGCATGTCCACCCAGATAGGCGATTCGGTTAATTCGATGGCAAGCTCGGAATACTTCAGCCCGGCATAGGGGGAAAAGTTTTTCATTTGCCTGCCGGCAAGCAAAGCTACCTGCCATTCCTCATATTCAGCGGAATTGTACTTTGCCGAGAAAGTATTTCCCAAATAATTCTCAGTTGACTTAGCCTCATGGCCCGCCAGCAAATACCGTGCGTCAACGCCGGCCACCCAGTCCTCTCGCAGATCATACTTGAACTTCAGCCCGACACCATAAGCAACATCCCGCTCTAAGGTGTCAACATAAGTCGAGGAGGCAAAACCGGGAACCGAGCCTTTGGAATCAACATCAAACTCCTGCATACCGATTATCCCATAAATATCAAGATCATCCGACAGGCCGTAGGACGGCTTGAACAGTATCTGATAGCCATCCATTTCAATCTCGCTTATCGTTTCCAGAGACAGCACCTCTTTATTGGCATGCTCCAGATCCCGTTTAATAACAAACACCGTCGATATCCCCAGCCCAAACCGGCCCTGACCCGAGGTTTCAATCCCGCCTGCGGTTGACGCATTTACTTCCGGCGTAAAAACAGACATTAATATCAGCAGAAAGATTCCAATAAGCTTTTTCATTGTCTTTTCCTTTCATAATAAAAAAAGCCACGGATACCTCCGTGGCTTTATAAAATTCCTGGTTCTGATTTTAAAACAAAAAAACCAGAACGTACAGGGATTTTTGCAAAGAAAAAGACATTAGCAGTTATTTTTTCCCTCTGCCCCGGTCGCCTCCCTGACTTTTAAAACCGGCCCTATTTTGGTTTATTTCCCGCATCTTGTTCTCTGCCTTCCCGCTGTCGTCTTCAAGGCCGCCGCGCGCACGGTTTGTCTCTCTTTCAGCATTTTTCTGAACCTTGCGCAATTCTTTTCTTTCCCGTTTTTCCGCCCGCACTGCCTTTCGCTCTGCTAAAACCTGCTCTTTTTCCTCCTCTGACTTTCCAACTGTGGAAAACCAGTCAGAGACCCGGTTAAATACCGCTTTATCGCTGGCATTCTCATAAGCCTGCTCACTTGCCCCCTTCAAATCCGCCTCCTGGGCAAAAGCCGGAACCGCCAAAAACATTATCATCCCCAATAAAACAAGACCTCTCATTCTCTCCTCCTTCATGTATTCGCGAATTGAAACCTTTCCCCTCTATTTCTTCTCCTGAAACAGCAGCATTAACAGAACGGCAAGAAGCAATACCAGGAACATATCCACGATAACCTTCCCCCGGCCGGCTGCCAGCGCCACCGGCAATATCGGACTTAATATCGCAGACATGACAAAACCATAAGGAATCGTCAACACTATTAATAACAGCCCATAGATCCGAGCCCTTTTACCTTCCAGCCGCAGACTTTTCGTGATCGCGACCTTCCCAAAAAGAATCGCGAACAACCCGAATAAAACCAATAAAAACATCTCACCCCTTCTCGTCAGACGTCTGCTTACCGTATTGTTGGCATCCTCTTGATTTTAAACTGAAACCGGGGGAAGAACAAGAATTTTCAGGGAGAAACAAGTGAATTGCCTGAGTTCGGAGGGCATTCACTACTCTCACTTGGAGCTCGAAGCTCGGAGCAAAACACAACCGGCCAAGGCTGGTGGGGAGATACGTTAGGCATCCCTACTCAAGCAGATGATTTGGAAACAAAATCGCATACCCCCAACTCCAACTTCGTAAGTTGGAGTTGGGTCACCAATACTGAAAGTTTTTCCCTCCGGTTAGGACATCGGCAAGCAAAACTCCCGTGAGTATTAAAAGATAACTGAAAAAATTCATAATCGCCGTCACCTTCATCACGCCTGCCGCGGTTTTCTTTTTTCTGAATATCCACACTATCAGCAATAAGATGATTCCTTCCAAGAGAACTGTCAGTAGATATCCCGGAACCATCCCAAGATAAGTGCCAAGCCGCATATTCTCATATTGGAAGACAGGGATCACAAAGGTCATGCTCATGATAAAAACTCCTGCCACTGAGGACGCGAAGTTGAGAAGAAACGAAACAAAGAAGCTGGCTGCAATTTTTATCGACAGACAATTTCTTATAAACAGAGTTTCTATGCTCAGGATCGCCAGAGCCAACAGGACAGACCAATAAAAAGACACGACAAAACTGACCGCAAATTGATTCGCCACCGCGGGCAATATAATGTTAGCCCTTGCCACAGAAGCAGAAAACAAGATCAGTAAGAGCATCAGCGAGAATATAAACCAGCTTTTCATCGCATTGTCCTCCTAAGAATCTTCACAATATAAGCCCTGAATGCATAATCCATAACTGTAAAATTACTGTTGTATTGATTTTAGAACAGAAGGCGGTGGAAAGACAAGAACTTTTAGTGGAAAAGGGTTAAGTTCTTTCCTCGAGGAGATGCATTGAGGATGAACTGTATACCCCCTAACTCCAACTTCGCAAGTTGGAATTAGGGTCACTCCCAGCCCCAGTTCTCCAGTATACCCACCACATACCCGTACGTCTTTTTCGGGTTGTCGGCATTCTTCAGGCGGATTATCTGAAATGCTTTTTTTACATTCAGCGGATTGCGGCGGGCCTTTAGGATGATGTCTTCTATCACCTGCGGATTATTTTCCTCACGCACGACGCGGGCATAATTTACAGCCTGGATAAACTCTTTTTTTCCGTACTCTCCTTCCAGCCGGCTTAACTCCTGCCTCAGCGCCTCTGGATCGTAAAGCGTTGCCAGCTTATACATCTTCGGCTTGCGCTTTTCAAAGGGCGTATTTGTCAGATCGTCGTAAACCGTTTCGATCAGTCTTTTCCGCTGCAGCTCGTCCATTCCCTTGGAGATGACGTCCCGCCCGATGCCTCCGAACTCTTCCCGGATCCGGTTCAGGCTCTTTGACCAGAACGGCGGGGCATCGCTGCGAGCTGATTCAAGAAGATTGATAAAATAGCAGAACTTCGCCCGCATTGACAGTTCCCGGTTCCACCCGAAATCGAAATATTCATCCGCAAGCCAAAAGACATCCTTGCCTTCGTCCGATTCAAGTAAGGTTATTTGGCTTTCTTTCCCAAATTGCGGTTCAAACGTGATCAGCTTGTACTCTCTCTCCAGCTTGCGCAGGCTTTTGATAATCTGCCGGCGGTATCCAGTCCGGCCCATTTCCGCTATGCCCAGATAATCCGCCAGGTCATCATGATCAAGGTTAAAAGAAGTTCCCTTTTCAGCCCCCTGCCGAAGCAGGTAGATATACACATCAAAGCCGCGCTGGTCATTGCGTTTTGCCATCTCCGGCCCGAGATTCGAAGATGTCATGAACGCAACGGGAATCCGCAGACCCTGTTGTCCCGTTTCAGCCGCGGCTTTGTCCAGTTCGATCTTTTCAAAATATTGCCGGAAACTCTGAGCCAGATCCGGCGATTCAATCAGAACCGCAGCCTCAACACTGCGGTCCAGGGCCGCCTGAGTCCAGTTCGTGCTGCCGACAATCACCTTCCTTTTGTCGATGACCAGGGCTTTCGCGTGCGTATACTGGGAGAGACGGTCATAAAAAACCTCGATCCCGGCGTCTTTTAGCTGCCGGTAGGCCCGGTAGCTTCGCACCCGCTCGATCCAGTCGCTTTCGTGCCGCTGGTTGACAAAGTCCACGTTCTGGTCCAGGATCACCCGCACCTCCACCCCCCGCTGCCTTGCCTCGACCAACGCGTTTACCAGCTCCTGAACCTTGTTGGACTTGGACTGGGGCAGTTCGATGACATACATCACCATGTCGATCGACTCCTCCGCCCCAGCCAGGGCATCCTGCACCGCGGGAAAATACTCCCGGCCACTGATGTTTCGCACCCTTGCCTCAAACTCCTGCCCAAAACAAAAATCCCCTGTGCTGAATACCAGCACAAGGGATAGTAAAACCAGACTAAGAAATTTTTTCATAGCATTTCTATTTAACTTCTCTTACCACTCAGTCAACAACTCGTAATAATGTTTCAGATTTAAAGCACGGCTCTTGCTGATCTCCATGAAGTTTGCGGCCCGGGCAGTAATCCACATGGTTCCGCTCATCTTAGAAAAGACAGATGCTATCAGATCCTGTTCCGAAGCCCTGTAAGCCTCCCAGTCCTCCTGGGACTTCTCAAGCATTTCGCGGCCGTCCGTGTCCAGCAAAAGCATCAGCTTGCCGTAATATTTTCTGACCTCTTCGTGCCAGGCAGCCTCCGCTTCTTTAGTGGCATTAGCCATCCCCGCGGTAGTCCAATCTTCTTTTATGCTTTTTTCCAAAGCCGCGTCTATAGGATGCCTCTCCTGACTAAATGCCGGGATTGCTGTTAACAGGCAAAGCGCACAAACAATACCGCTGCATGATCTCATCTTCTATTCTTCTCCTTATCGAATTTCTACTCTGAGACCGAGACCAACCTTCGACCCACCTACGAGGTGGGTTTAAGGTTCCCGCCTTTGTGTAGTTCAGGCGCTTTAAATCTTTCTTTGATCGTGCTTGTAGAAAGATAGTTCAGGACTATTAAAAAAGCGGTTATCAGTACCACGGCGGGAAAGGCATAGCTACTGTACAGCAACGCAAGGCCGACCTGGAACACCAGAGAGGCCCACAACAGCCAGATCGTCACCCGCCGCGCCCATTCCTTAAGCAGGAGCAGATTCTTTCCCAGGGAAATCATCCCCAAGCCGAACAACGGTTCGTACGTATTAAGCGGCTGTTGCTTAAGAAAATTAAAAAGCTGCTGTTCCGGCAGTAACAGCAGCAGGATTATTTTAGCAAAGACCGAACAGCCGGCCACCATAAGCACCCGGCCGACGATTTGCACCCCTAAAGGTTGTTTTCCGCTTATTGACTTAAGCATTTTTCCTCAGCTGTTGCCGAAAACCCTGTGGAATTTACTTTGTTATAAATTCCTCCTGCCGGATGCTCTTCAGAAACTATAACAGGTTCTTAAATCTTTTGCGTTTTTGCCTACAGCCTATAACCTACAACAAAGCAACGGCCTTAACCCTGAATAATCTTCGCTATCTCCGTAGCCGTTGCTCTGCTTTGCCAATACTTACAATGCGCCTCTAAGGGAAGCAGTCCTGTTCTCACCTTTACATCTTTGACCGGAATGTTCTTAAAGAACGGCTTGCAGCGGCGGGCGATGCCGTCGTTGTGGTCCAGGATGTTGTACCAGGCCTTTATGTTCGGGGGCAGGGTAAGCTCTGACTCCACGTGTCCCATTGCCGAGATAAAAAGAGGGATCGGCGAACCCAGGGTGATAAAGGCGCGGACATTCAGTTCCGGCGGCAGGAAGAACTTGCGGAACTTGAACAGGTAGTCAAAGGCGATCACGCTGCCAAGCGAGTGGGCGATAACGACCACGTCTTTAGATTTCTCCGCCGCAACGTGAAACCCGCGGTCCACCTTTCCCAGAATACTCATCTCACCCGAAGCCTTGTCCCCCTTGTCCTTGATGTAATACATGATCTGCAGGGCCAGAGGGTCGATCTCCTTCGTCACCCAGTTCCACAGCCCCGGCTTGCGGCCGTAAAGCTCATATTCCAGATGCAGATAACGGCTGGTCAGGTTCGTAGTAACATCCGCCCACATGATCTCATGCTGCACAAACCGCGCCTTCTGCCTCTCAACCTCCGAAGACGCCACACCCTGTTTTTTCAGAAGACGGGCATACTGGTGGATAATCTGGTGGAAAAGCTGGTTGCTGTAACCAGTGGTCTGGTAATTGATGCCGTGGATGAAGATCAGGGTGGTCAGGATGTTTTTTCCTTTTGATTAGCTCACCATAAACAAAAAAAGCCATGGATGCGTAGTCCATGGCTGTAAAATTCCTGTTAAATTGATTTTAGAACAGAAGGCGGTGGAAAGACAAGAACTTTTAGTGGAAAAGGGGTTAGGGCCCAACTCCAACTTCGTAAGTTGGAGTTGGGTACAAGCGGCACAAGGCATCCGGTGACATAAACCATTCACTTTTGCTGGCTGCGCCATGAACCTGAACTCGGGCCATAGGGCTGGAGTGAATGGTTTATGGCGGAGAGTGAAGGATTCGTCCGAATGATTTTTCTTAACTTATTGGGGGCGCTTGAATTATGACTTAAGTTGTTGCTGGGCTTGAAGCTACTGGTGGCTGGTTGTTTCCCGATGTTTCCCGATTAAACCCGGTGTTTTGGGCCTGTTTGGGCACCGTTTGGGCACAAAAAAACTCCCCTCTCATAAGAAAGGGG
>JAGYOO010000045.1 GCA_018399295.1 Candidatus Omnitrophota bacterium
TCCAGCATCCGTTCGACTATCTGCTTCTCCAGACGAAGCCGGTTAAGCTGGTTCCGGGTATCCTGCTGTCTCTCAGTGAACCGGATAAAATCCCGCAGCAGAGATTTATTACTCTGGGATAAACGGACATTCTCCAGGGTCAGCGCCACGGAAAAAACTATCATCAAGACAAACAGACTCACCGCGGCCTGGTTGATAAACCGGGAGTTCCGGGCGTACCTGATCACGCGCTTTTGCTCACTGCTGTCAATGGTCACATATTCAATGCCGAGAAGGCGGCTATGGGGATGGGTGGAGCTTCCAGGTCGATCCCAGCAAAGACGGCCGGTGGCCTTGACCGGCTCCTGCCAGGTGGTAAGGTTCAAAAACAAATGCAGCCGCGCCTGATCTGAGCGCAACTGTTCCAGTTGTTCCGGAGAAAGCTGATTTATCTCCAGGCATATCCCGTTAAACCCGACATCCCGGCTGAATCCCTGAAGGAGTCCGCTTAACGGCTGGTTTCCGGAATCAATGATCCTGAATTCGACCGGAAAAATCTTTTTCAGCCGGATGTACCGGCGGCGTTCCGGAAAATCCTTTTTCTTCATAGTAAAAGACCGATTATTCGGTAATCTCAAACTCAAATTTACGCGAAGCCACGACCGCGCCGTCGAGCAGCAGTGTCAGCTCTCCGGCATATATACCTGATGACTCGAATACCCGGGAAAACTCCCGCGTTCCGTTAAACAGTTTTATCGGACCCTCGATCTTCCAGACCCAGTCCAGCTCCTCAGCATCAAAGGCCGGGAGCAGCTCAGCCTTGAATTCAACAGCCTGAGAAACAACCTGCTTTTCCGGCACAGAAATCCGGAGCAAGTGAATCCAGGGCCAGCGGCAGATAACCTCTTCTCCATCCATCGCCTGGATCGAAAAACAGACCGGCTTGGGGCCAGGAACCGGATAGGTTGTGGTGAAATTCGTAGCATTTGTCTCCGGCACCTCAGTCCCTGTTTCCCGAAACCATTCATAATTAAACTGCGGCTGGATCGTTCCGGCGGAAAAGTCCTGAGCGCTTCCGGACAAAACCACCTCTGATCCCGTCAGCGCCCGCGGCGGTATCGCTTCCAGAGACATTATGACCGAAGAAAGGTCTTCCATGGAAAACAGCAGCTCCAGAGGACGTATAATTCCGGAAGGCAATGATTCTTCCTGTTGCATTTCTTCCAGCCGTTCCCGGGCGGCAACGGCATATAGCCCTTCACCGTCTGCCAGACGATTATAATGTTCCCGGGCCGGTTCAAGCTGATCCCGCCATTGATAATACACTCCGGTCTCATACGAACAAAAGTCAGCATAGATCGTATCCGGATAATCAGAGATAACCTTTTCGTAATAGACCAGGCCCGCTTCCGGATCCCGTTCCTCATAGAAAGCTATATTTCCCAGTCGGACATTGGCCTCAGCGCTCATGATGCCCGGTTCCGAGGTTTTAAGAAAATTCCGGTACTCCTGAACCGCCCGGTTGAAATCACTCGTTACCTCCAGGTTAAATGCCCGGCGAAAGCTGTCCCGTCCGGAAATAAACCCCGGATCGTACCCGTCGATCTCGGTATAGACCTCTTCGGCAAATACGGCATCAAGGTCGGGTTTTAATCCCTTATGGCGAAACCTGTCCGCCACTGCCTTGATCTTTTCCAGACTTTCGGGTTTTGGATAACGCCGGGCGGCCAGTTCGATATAGTGCCGATAAATGGTTTTGGCTGTCTCCGTGTTTCCCTCGTCCAGATATCCAGCCGCCAGTTCGGCAAGCATTTCCACCGACTCTTTTCCATCCGCGCTTTCCTCGATACTCTCAGTAAACCGGTCAAACAGGACATTCAATTCCGCGTTGCGGCTCCGGCGACTGAGCGCGGAGGCGGTCTCCCGGAATTTTGTCAGATCTCCGGTAGTAGTGGTAAGGTCGATGATCAGGGCCGACAGTTTATCAAAGGCCGCGTCAGCCGCCTCCGACTCGTCTTCCCGCAGCCGGGCCTGCCAGGCCAGATACTGGCTGTCAACAACAAGATCGGAAACCGGATAGGTCGCCACGATCGCTTCCGCGGCCGCGATGATCTCCTGGTCCAGCTGATGGTAGAGTTCATAATACTTTGCCCAGTCTTCGTTCTGTTCCAGATATTCCAGATACCGGGACTTTGCCAAGGCGGAGTAATAATCCACGCTGAGTTTCTGCTCTTCGGATAAATCTTTTTCTTTCCGCAGCCCATTCAGCCATGCCAGATAATCTTCATAGCGGTGCGCCTGGAAATATTCGCGCGTTTTTTCCCGCAGCTGTTCGGTTAAATCAGATTGTGCCGACAAGGCCGCAGGCAGCATCATCAGAGCCAGAAACGCTCCTGCCAGTCTTAATGTCAGACGTTTCAATCTTTCTTCTCCTTTGGTTTATCTTCTTCCGCCGTCCACATCTCCCGCAGCACGAAATAGGCCTTACGCGGGGTACGTTTATTCAATCCGTCCTCTAATTCCGGGGATAACGCGATTATCCCGAACCATTCCTCATTCATATTCTTACCGGCCTCGGCATCAAAGGCATAAGCGCCGACTCCCCAGCCGGCGGTGGTATCATGCACGTGCCAGCTGTCCCGATCACTCTCTGATGTCTTCCACCACTCGTCCGTCCATTCAAAGATCGCGCCGCCGAGACAATTCCCGCTGCCTTTGCCTCCGGCCATGTTTTTCTCCATATCTTCCCACTGACTTTTCAGATACAGGGCCTGGTTGTTCTGGTCTTCTTCGTCGCGTTTCGCGTTATACGCGTCGCAGCCAAACTCAGTCAGCACAACCGGCTTGTCGAACTTGCGCCTTACTTCCTTGAAGAAATTCCCGAACACCTTTCCCCGGTAAACAATGCATCCTAAAAGATCAACGTCCGGGCTGTAATCCGCGGCCATCCTTAACCCCACGGTCTCCCCGTTGCCCAGACTGACCAGGTGATTCGGATCGATCTTTTTTATTTCAAGAGCCAGATCGTTCACAAAGGTATAATACATCCTTGCCCGGGCTTCGCTCTTTTCACGAAAACTTTCCATCGCCTCGATCTCCGGACTGCTCCAGGGATTCAGCCTGCCGTCAAAGCTGTAATTATTTTCATTGCCAAGATTCCACATCAGGATCCCCGGAGTATCCTTGAAAAACTCCACCATTTTAAGCACGTCCGCGGTAACCTGTTCCAGAAACTCCTCATCGGCATAATTCGGCGGCGGGTAGTCCCAAAATCCGAGGTCATGCCCCAGAATAGTATAGATCCCGTAGTTGGTGTAAAGATCTTCGATCATCTGGCGGCACATGGCCGGCTGGTCACCGGAATGGTACAGGCGGATAGTATTTATCCCCATGTCCTGCATAAGCTCTCCGTCCGTCATCCAAGGTTTTGCCTGGTCACACATAAAGTTATAAAGATGGCTTTTCCCGATCGGGACCGGGGCGTAGCATACCCCTTTTACCACAAACGGCTTTCCCTTAACGAACATCCGGTAATCACCATCCTCCAGCTGACGGATAGAGACCTCTTTTTGTTCCTGCTGCCGTACCGGCTGAACCCGGGCGCATCCGGAAACCGCGACCAGCAGACAGATACTGATTATCTTCGTGATTTTCATTTCTACCTCTTGCCGAGTTGAAAAAGGGCAGGAACCGTGCTTTCCCCGGCCCCTACCCTTTGTTTGTTTTACGGATCTATTTACTGTTCGAACTGTATATTATCCAGATAGAAAGCGCACCCGTCCGGATTAGCGTCCGCATTGGTCCCCCAGCAGAATCCGCCATTTATATAGCTCAGATCCGCGTCGGAAAGATCAATTGTATACTGCTTCCACTCCTTGGTAAGATCGACCGGACCGATGCCCACGCTGTCAGTATCCGCGTAGGTCCCGTTTATACCGCCGACCTTGAACTCCTGGATCCTCTCGCCGCCTTTTTCTCCCCTGGCCCAGAAGGTAACCTTAGTCGCCGGGCTGAGATCGAATCCGCCTTTTTTCTCGCCCCAGTTGTTGGCCGGATTCTGCCAGAACACGCCGGACCAGTTAGCGCCCTGCTTGCCCTGAGCAGTGTAGGTGAACTTCAGGCAGGTGTTTCCCTCGTAAGGACTTTCCTTGCACCCTTCTTCCATCTTGATGTCCCCATGGTCGCCCATCCATCCGGCCGGCACGAAATGGTTCTGCCGGCTGCCGCGCTCATAATACACCCCGAACTTACCGTCTTTAAAGTCAGCCGGTTTACCGGTAACCTCTTCGGGAAAATCCATACCTTGAGCTGATACCCCGGAAACATAGATTAACATCATCACCATCGCTACCCCGAAAATTACTGCCCTTTTCATGTTAACCTCCTATCTATTCGTATTTTATATCATCCACGTAGAAAACACAACCTTGCCGGTTATAATTCTTGCTGACGCAAAAACCGAATCCGGCGGAAATATACCGCATGTTCCGGCAATCCAGGTCGATTACATACTGCCTCCATTCAGGAGTAAGCACCACCGGACCGATACCATGAATATCCGTATCCGAAAATAACCCCTTAAATCCCCCGAACCGGAATACCGCGATATGTTCGCCGCCTTTTTCTCCCCTGGCCCAGAAGGTAAGCTTTTTTGCCTCCCTCAGATCATAGCCTCCCCGCTCATCGCCCCAGTTTGCTGGCGGATTGACCCAATAGGCGCCCACCCAGCCGTGGTTTCCCGCGGCCTTGTAGTTAAACCGCACGCAGGTCTCTCCCACTCTGGCATTCTCCGCGCAACCTTCGTCAAATTCAAGGTCTTCGACATCACCGATAAACTGAGAAAGATGGTATGCGTTCTCCGGCGCCCCCTTATCCGTATATACCGCCCGGACCTCTTTCTGAGAACCTTTTTCTCCCGCCTCCGCGGCAAAACCAAGAGGGATGGAGATCAGAAACGTCAAAATCAGAAAACTGAGATATTTTTTCATTGGTCTTCACTCCAAAGCTTCTGTATTTCAAAATAGGCCCGGCGTTTATTCCGCATGAACGGTGAGTCAGTACCGTCGCCCTGCCCCACGATTCCGAACCACTCCTCGTAAAACCAGCCGTCAACGAACGGGCCGGTGGCATTGGGGGTAACATCCTGGATGATATCGGGATAGCCCGGAGGCGCTCCCGCCTTCCACCACTCGTCCAGGAACTCAAACAGGCCGCCGCCGATCGACAGCCCGGTTCCCGGTCCGCCGGCGCGATGAAACTCCATATCCTTCCAATTGTTAACCAGATACTCGGCCTGAAACTGCTCAGCGTAATCCCAGCTGAAATCCCGACCATAGGCCGGGCATCCGAACTCAGTGATAAACACCGGCCGATCCACAACTTCCCTTAAAGAGTACCAAAAGCTATTATCGCCGAATCCGGCTTTTCCTCTGTAAGAGTTCGCGCCAAAGACATCCACGTCCGGGCATTCCTCGGCAAAGATATCCAGAAACTGAATATCCCCGTTGCAGATCAAGACCGGATGGTTCGGATCCACTTCTTTGATCTTTTTTGCCACCTGGTTTACAAACCGGTAATAGGCCCGCGGATCTTTACGTGAATTATTCGCAGTACCGTAATTATTCTCATTTCCCAGAATCCAGGCCATGACATACGACTCATCCTTATACTCATGCACCATTCGCATTACCGACTCGATCATGTTCCGCTGCTGCTGCAGATTGGAATAATCAGTCCCCACGTTCCACGGCGCCTGCGAGCCCACCGCGTACATTCCCAGATAGTCACCCATCATAACCATGATCCCGAAATCTTCGTACAGCCTTTTCAGGAGTTCTTTGTTCTGGACCTGGGTATGGTGATAGATCCGCAACGCATCCACTCCCAGGTCCTTCATCAGCTGAAAATCGCCGATCGGATCTTCCCCTTTATCCCGCTGGTTATTTCCGTTTTCATCTACCCAGCTGTCATACGGACTGTCAATCCGGCCGTTTTCATTAAAATCAGATACCGTCCAATCGGTCAATGTCCCCACGTCCGGGCTCTCCCCGATCCGGGTCGGCTGATAGGCAACCGCCTTGATGATGGTAGGCTTCCCGTTCAGCAGCATCTGCCAGTGGCCGTTCTCGTAATTGACGAAACTTATCTTTCCGAAATTCTTTCTCTCCAGCACCTTCATCCGGCTCAGGTCCGGAAGTTTACCAATAACCTCTTCCGGACTGACCTTTACCAGACGGCCGGGATTGACGATATAGACGTCATTACGCACATCATCATCAAATCTGTTCTTTACCGTGATCCGCGCGTCCACCAGTTTCAGCCCCAGTTCCGGATACTTCCGGGTCAGAAACAGGATCCGGTCAAGCGCCACGGTGCCGATATACCAAGGGGTCTGCCAGTAGGTCCAGCCGACGCTGCGGGGGAAATTAACAGCCACGGCGTGATAAGCCTTTATGGCATGCTTCAGATGGCCGGCATTCTCCAGCGCCAGGCCGGTGTAAAAAAGCTTTACGCCCGGATCCTCAGCCGCGGTCGCCCAGCGGTAGAAATTAGCCTGGTAATCCGGCGAATTAACGTACAGCCAATGACTGCCTTCAAGTTTTTTCTGTTTCTTGTATTGCTTGTACCCCGGTGACTTCGCCAGACTCCGGCTGTTGGGGTAGATCCCCTCGCCGGCAGCCGCGGCCAGACCCCGCCGGTCCTTTACCTTGAACTTGTAATCCTCTCCGCCCCGCCCCTGGAACTCGCCGTACTTTTCATAGTCAATGATCTCCTCTCCGGGATCAAAAAGCTCGAACATGGGTTCGGGGATGTTTTCAGCCATTACCGGAAGAACCGGCATGACTATCAGCAAAAACAATAACAGAGGTATTTTCCTGATCACAGTTTATCCTTTCAGTGCTCCGGCCGTTATCCCGCTGATTATATATTTCTGCATAGTCAGATAAACCAGGATAATCGGCAGAACGGTAATCGTGATTCCGGCCATCAACAGCGCGTACTCCGTAAGATAAGTCCCCTGAAATTCCATCAGCCCCTTGGTCAGCGGCATCAGTCTTTTCTCCCCCAGCACCAGCATGGCCAGCAGATACTCGTTCCAGACTGCCAGGCAGTTGAAGATCACCACCACCGCAATCGCGGGTTTAGCCAGCGGCAGCGCGAGGTGCCAGTAGATCCCCAGCTTGTTGCAGCCGTCGATCCGCGCCGAATCCACCAGATCCTGAGGAATATTATCAAAAAAAGTCTTAAGCAGAAAGATCGCCAGCGCCTGGCCGGCATCGATCTGGGGCAAAATATATCCCAAACGGGTATTCACGAGATTAAGCTTGGTCAACAGGACATACAGGGCAACGAACTGCCCGGGTAAAGGAATCATCAGCATGCTTATAAACAGCAGGAACAGAAAGTTTTTAAACGGAAAATCCAACCGGGAAAAAGCAAACGCGGCCATGGTGCTGAACAACACCAGTCCGCCGACAACAGAAATAGTATAAAACACGCTGTTAAACAGATACATGCCGAAATTCGCCTTGGTCCAGGCCAGGCGGAAATTCTCCCAGTGCGGATTCGCCGAGAACAAGCTGAAATCACTGAAAATGGTCTGCTGCGTCTTCAGGGCCGAGCCCAGCATCCAGAGCAGGGGGAAAATGCAGGCGATTGCCACGCTCCCGAGAACGGTGTAAGCGATTACCTTAAACACGACCCGTTTAGCAATGAACCAGTTTCTTCCCATCATTGTCTATACCTGTTTCATGTGTTTTGACAGCTTCAATTGAGACAGTGATACGATCAGCAGGATGACTCCGAACACCACTGCCTGAGCGCAGGCGTAACCGAACCGGGAGGCCCCGCGCATTGAAGCCAGAATCCGGGTAACCGGAACCTCAGTGGCATAACCGGGCCCGCCGTTAGTCGTAGCGGCGATGATGTCGTATATCTGCATCGTGCCCAGGATAGTCAAAATCATCACCAGCACAAATACCGGGATCATCATCGGCACGGTAACATGCCTGAACTTTTGCCAGGCATTGGCGCCGTCGACATCCGCGGCCTCATACAACGATCGCGGGATCCCCTGCAGTCCGGCCAGCAGGATGACAAAGCCCCAGCCAAACCCTTTCCACATATGGATGATCGCCACGCCGATCAACGCGGTATGGGGATCTGCCAGCCAGGCCCGGGTCAGATGCCCCAGACCCGCGTTCGTCAGCCAGTAATTCAGCAGACCGTAATTCCCATCATAAATCCAGCTCCAGATAAGCCCGACCACGATTCCGGACAACACCGGCGGCAGATAAAATATTACCCGAAAGACATTACCGCCGCGGATGCCCTTATCGACCAAAAGCGCGAGGATCAGAGCGAGCGCGTTCTGAAAGACCAGGGCCAGAACTGCGATAAAAGCGGCGTTGCCCACTCCGGACCACCAG
>JAGYOO010000046.1 GCA_018399295.1 Candidatus Omnitrophota bacterium
CCTGAGATTCTAAAATAAAAGTCCAATGTCTCCTTTATTCAATCGCGTAGGTTGAACAGGGTTTATCCGGGAAGGATCCGCAATCTAATCGAGCCCACAGCTCATCCGAGTAGAAGTTGTTCGGCGATTATGGTGTGCACGGCTCCTTCCGGCCGAAGGTCACTTTTCATCAGCATTATCCGGTCAACACGACCTGGAAGGGGAGGGATGACGATTTTTTCGGCTGCCTCCCGGAGGTCCGCTTTTATTGTGTTCTTTACCCGGCCGAGAGTAAAATGAGGATGAAACTTTCTTGTCTCCGGATTAAAGGACTCCCGGATTAAAGTTTGGCCCAGCTCTTCCTGTATCCGGATAATCTCGGTGTTTCCCGTGTCCACGCCTGCCCAGATTACCCGGGGGTTTCGAAGTCCGGGAAAGGCGCCGAGATCGCGCAGGGACAGGTTAAAGCCGGGAATCGCCGCGACCGCCGGCAGAACCCGGCTGGTAAGGACGCGGATTTCTTCCGGCCCCTGGTATCCGAGAAAATGCAGAGTAATGTGGAAATAATCTGGTTTTATCCAGCTAACACGAGATATCCGGTAGATTTTTATCAGCTGCTGCCGAACTTCAAACAGTTCGGTCATTACCGGTTCCGGAGCGATTAAAGCTATAAACACGCGTTCTTTTTTCATACTCTGATTTTAGATGTAACCGGCTGATCCGGCAAATGATTTTTCTCAAATTATCTTTCAGGGATATGATATAATTTATCCATTGAATTTCATTAACTATTTCACTGAGAAGGGGAGACCTCATGATTGATAAGGAGCTGCTGGAGATTTTAGCCTGCCCTGTCTGTAAAGAAGGTGTTGATCTTCGGCAAGACCGGCTTGTCTGTCGAAAATGCGGCCGCGCTTACCCGATCCGGGACGGCATACCGGTTATGCTGATCGATGAAGCCGAGATCTCTACTGAAGGACAGGAGTAAATGACCTCGCGGCCGGGATCCTGTAATTGATCCTGATGGTCTTATTCACTGAATCGAAACGCTACGTGCTGTTTCTGCCTGCCTTTTGTTTAAATCCTGTGGGACATTCAACAGCTTGATCTGAAATGTGCGGAATCTGCGGACTCCTAAATTTTGATAAAAAACCGGTTGATGGTCAGCTTTTGCGGAACATTTGCCGGGGCATGCGTCATCGCGGACCGGACGGTGAAGGTTATTATGAAAATACCTTTGTCGGACTGGGGCACCGCCGGCTCGCGATTATCGATCTGAAGACCGGCGATCAGCCGATTCCGAACGAGACCCGCGAACTTTGGTTGATTGCTAACGGCGCTATTTATAATTATCGTGAACTTCGACGCGATCTGACTGCCCGGGGGCATCGGTTTTCCGGAGGGTCGGATTCGGAGGTTATTGTCCATCTTTATGAAGAGTATGGTGAAGAGTGCTTCAGATTTCTCCGCGGGATGTTTGCCTTTGCTATCTGGGATGAACGGCAGCAGCGTCTGTTTCTGGCGCGGGACCGGTTCGGACAAAAGCCGTTATTTTATCTGCGGCAAGACCGTTTTTTTGCCTTTGCCTCAGAGATCGGCCCGCTGCTGAAGATTCCTGAATTTTCCGCCCGGATCGACCCTTGCGGCCTTGACATGTATCTGAGTTATCAGTATGTTCCCCCGCCGCGAACAATCATTGCCGGAGTGAATAAGCTTCCGGCAGCCAATTTTTTGTTTCAATACGCCTCCGGAGAGAGCAAGCAGCAGCGCTATTGGCAGCTTGAGTTCGAAACCCAAAGCCGGGAAGGTATAAACCAATATTCCGAAGGAGTCCGGGCCAGGCTGGAGGAGGCGGTAAAACTCAGAATGGTGAGTGATGTTCCGGTCGGCGCTTTCCTGAGCGGAGGCCTTGATTCCAGTTTTATTGTGGCCTTGATGAGCCGCCATTCGACACTTCCGGTAAATACTTTCTCTGCCGCTTTTTCCCAAAAAAGCTATGATGAGTCCGGTTTTTCCCGTGCTGTTGCCGGACGCTTTCAAACACGACATCAGGAACTTAAAGTAGAGCCTGAAGGTCCGGAGGCTATTCGCGGGCTGATCAGTCTGTTCGGTGAGCCTTTTGCCGATTATTCCGTGGTGCCAACCTGTTATTTATCCCGATTTGCGGCCCAACACGTAAAGGTGGCGCTTAACGGGGATGGCGGAGACGAGAATTTTGCCGGTTATAGCCGCTATCAGGCTGTTCGGGCGGCTTCGGTCTTGGATTTATTGCCGGCCTTTATCCGAAAAGGGATTACCCTGGCCGGGGCTTTTATCCCGGAGGGTGACAACCTGAATGATGCCCGGTGGCGGATACGCCGCTTCTTTCGTTATCTGCCCTTAGAACCCAGGCGGCGTTATTTTGAATGGATTTCTACCTTTGGCACGGAAGAAAAGGCCCGTCTTTACGAACCTGAATTCGGCAGAACTCTTCCTCCGGAGGCCGCTTTTTCCTGGATGGAGGGCCTTTATGAGCGTGCGCTGTGCCCTGATCTTACTGAGAATACCCTTCGCGTTGATATGGAAAGCTATCTTCCCAATGATCTGCTGGTTAAGATGGATACCGCCGGTATGGCGAATTCGCTCGAAGCCAGGTCGCCTTTTCTAGATCATGAGTTCGTCGAGTACTGCGCGAAAATACCGTTCCAGTTGAAATTGAAATTTTTCGCTAAAAAGCATATACTGAAACAGGCGGCAACCGGCATCCTGCCGGGGGATATTCTCAATCGGAGGAAACAGGGGTTCGGAGCTCCGGCAGCAGACTGGTTCCGGAATAAATGGCAGGAATTTGTTGTCGACGTGCTTCTGGCTGATGGTTGCCGGCTGCACGATTTTATCCGACAGGAAGAGATCAGGATGATAATTGAGCGGAATACCGAAGGCGTAACTGATAATGGCTATAAACTCTGGTCGCTTCTTGTGCTGGAATTATGGCTGCGGGAGTTTATTCCATGAAGCCGGGAGTTGTTATCCCCACCTACAATGAACAGGAAAATATAATTCCGCTGGTGCAAAAGATCCTCCGAATAGTTCCTGACTGCCGGATTCTCGTGGTTGATGATTCTTCGCCTGACGGGACCGCGGCCCTTGTGAATGAATTGGCGCGGACTGAAGACCGAGTGTCCTGTATCCTCCAGCAGCGGCGCGGTCGCGGGCCGGCGGAAGTCGAAGGGATCCGGTTCTTCATGAACCAGCCGGATGTGGGCGCGGTTTTGTTCATGGACGCTGACTTCTCTCATGATCCCGTCTTTATTCCTGATCTTCTGCAAGCTTTAGAGACCAGCGATCTTGTGCTGGGTTCCCGATTTGTGGCTAAGGGCCGGGACTTGCGGCGTAACCTGGTCCGAAGGATATTGAGCCGGATGGCCGCCTTTTATATCCGCAAGGTCTGTGGCATAACCGCACATGATCCTGCTTCTGGTTATCGGTGTCTGCGGAAAGAGGTATTTGAACGTCTTGATCCCGGCCGGGCCCGGTCGGTCGGACCGCCTTTTCTGGTCGAACTTCTGTTCCTGTGTCAGTCTCTCCGGTTGCGGGTAGGTGAGGTGCCTATAGTTTTTCAGGACCGCAGGGAGGGTGATTCTAAACTGAACCTGGCTATCCTGCTAGCTTCGCTGGCGCTTCCCTGGAGGCTCAAATGGCGGGCGGAAGATGAAGGCTGGCTGATGGCTGATACCTGATTTTATCTGCCTAAAGGTAGGGAAAAAGTTTGTAACTTATTGACAAATCAGGGATTGTTTGATAGGCTGAAGTCAACGTTTTTTGGCATCCTTCTGTTTAAAGCCGGTGAAACCAGGCTGTGACCTAAAGTCTTTTAAAGGAGGAAAAGTAATGAGCAAACCGTACACACGGCGGCAGTATTTGATCAGCAAGAGAATCCAGTTTAAATATATGGCCTTGGTGCTGGGGGCGATAGTGCTGTTGTCTACGGTAATCGGATTATCAATATATTTTACGCATTGGTCATTGCTTAATCAGGAGCTGAGCGGGCCACGGGAACAGGTAGTTCTGGCCGAAGCTTACACCAGGATAAATTTCCTGTTGTGGCTGGAGGTCCCGTTGATCCTGATCGCCGCGGCGTTTGCCAGTCTGATCCTTTCGCATAAGGTGGCTGGGCCGGTTTATCGGTTGGAAAAGTCGGCCAAGGAAGTAGCTAGAGGTAATCTCTCCCAGTATCTGCATCTGCGCAAGAATGACGAACTGCAGGGGCTTGCTGCCGCGTTTAATTCAGTGATAGATAATATGCAGTGTCTGGTCGACCGGGACCGTAAACTTATTTTTGAGCTTTCGGAGGTCACGAACAATCTGTACACCAGTGTTAAAGATAATAAGATCAGTCAGGATGAAGCTCTGGTGCTTATCAGAAAATTGAATGATCTGATCGGAGAACTTCGCGGTCTGATCATGCAGTATAAAACAGCGAAGTCCTGAACTTTTAACCGGGTTATCGCGAGGATGTGAATTAATGGACATTAACACCCTATTGGATCATGCCAATAAAAGTAATGCCTCGGACGTGCATATCGTGTGCGGCTGTGAACCCGTTCTCCGCGTTAATGGAGAGCTGCAGATTCTGAAGGGAACCGCAAAAGTAACTCCGCAGTTGGCCCGGGAACTCGCCTATAGCATGCTGAATGAAGATCAGATTCGGAATTTTGAGGGTGAGAATGAGTTGGACATTTCTTATGGGATTGCCGGCTTGGGCAGATTCCGGGTTAATGTTCATAAACAGAGGGGAAGCATCGGGGTTGCCATCCGACGTCTGTCCACTGAGATCCGTAATATCGAGGAATTAGGACTTCCGGCGATAGTGCGGGAATTGGCCGGGCTGGAAAAGGGGATGGTGCTTGTAACCGGGGCCACCGGGAGCGGAAAATCGACTACACTGGCGGCGATGATCGATCTGATAAATACCCGCCGCCGCGTTCATATAATTACGGTTGAGGATCCGATCGAGTATTTATACCAGCATAAGAACAGTGTTATCGAACAGCGGGAGGTGTCCTCGGATACGAAGTCTTTTGCCCGGGCCCTGAAGTATGTCTTGCGTCAGGATCCGGACGTAATTCTGGTGGGAGAGATGCGGGATTTGGAGACAATATCCACAGCAATAACCGCGGCGGAAACCGGACATCTGGTGCTGGCTACCCTGCATACGACTGATGCGGTACAGACCGTTGACCGTCTTATTGATGTCTTTCCGCCGCATCAGCAGCAACAGGTGCGTATTCAGCTTTCCCTGACTCTGCAGGGAGTGATCTGCCAGCAGCTGATGCTGCGTAAGGACGGTCTTGACCGGATACCGGTCGTGGAGATAATGGTTGCCACCAACGCGATTCGCAATCTGATCCGTGAAGGTAAGACAGTTCAGATATATTCTTCTCTGGAAACCGGAAGCCGGCATGGCATGCAGAGTGTGGATGCGGCTTTGGCCGAACTGGTGGGACTTGAATTAATAGCTGAAGAAGATGCCTTTTTGAAGTGCCGGGACCGTGAGGGCTTTTACCGCCGGCTCAAGGCCTTCCGGGAAAAGTCCGGGTCATCTGAATAATATCCCTGACGGAAAGACGAATCGTATGGACGGCAAGGCTTTTAGCCGCACTGAATTGTTAGTTGTTTTCCTGATTATCGGATTCAGTCTGGCGATTATTTTTCCGGTGCTCCGATCAGTCCGAAAAGACGCTGATGCGCGTGTCTGCGCGGCCAATATCCGGGGGCTGGTCGCGGCCATGACCACTTACGAGGTTAGAGAGAACGATGGCAAGGCAGTCTGGTCGAATGACTCTGAGGAATACAGTATCGCTGTTTTGCAAGAGCGGGGATATCTTTCCATTGAGCCTTTCTGTCCCTGTGAACGAGACAAGGTTAATCCCGCTCCCTATATTATAAGCGGCGGCTCTGGAACCGGGTCGGCCCCGGTTGTTAAGTGTCCAAACGCGGACAAGTTCCCGGATCATGTTTGGCCCCGGGCCCAGAAGGCCGGCGTGGCGTCGGAAAGGTCGGAATAAAAGCTTTCTTCGAAATTTCAAGTCTATGCGGTGTTTCCATATTGATAAAAATTCTCTTCAGGATAATAAGATTCATCTGCGGGCGGACAAGGCCCGGCATGCCTTTCGCGCCGCCAGGATGAAAAAGGGGGAGCTTGTCGTCCTGTTCGATAATGAAGGAGGCAGGTATGAAGGGTTTGTCGAGACGGTATGCCGGGAGTCAGGGACTATCCAGGTCGAAAAGTCTTCCCGGGTAACTTCGGAACGCCCCTGGATAAGCCTTTATTGCGCGATCCCGAAAAATGATAAGTTTTCCGATATCGTAAACGTTGCCACGCAGCTGGGGGCGGATCGGATCGTGCCCCTGATTTCCGAACGGGTAGTTTTCCGGCAGCGGGAACAAAAACCGGAGCGGTGGCAGACAATCGCGCGGGAAGCGGCGCAGCAGTGCTGCCGGCCGTTTATCCCGCAGATCGGACCGGTCCGGGAATTCCCCGCCGCGCTTAATGACGCGGCTGGTTGCGATCTGAAGATTATGGGCGCGTGTACAGGCCCAAGACATTCTTTTCGTTCTGTTCTGGATAAGTCGGCAAAACGAGTCGCCGTATTTATCGGACCGGAAGGGGATTTTTCCCCTGACGAAGTCGCGGCGGCCCGGAATAAGGGCTTTTCGATTATAACCCTGGGCCCGCGTCGTCTGCGTTGCGCGACCGCGGCTCTATTTATTATGACTGTACTTGACTATGAACTCAAATCTTAGCCTTCTGGTAAGAAAAACCCTTAAGCTTCTTGCTGAGCATAAGAATATTGTTTTTCTGCTGATGCTTGTCTTTCTGCTGTTCGCGTTCGCGCTGGTAACCTTTAAGACCAGTACCATTGATAAGCCCGAAGTCCGGATAAAACAATACAGCTATCTTTATCTGCAGGAGTTTATCAGCGGTTATCGTACTGAAAGTTATGACTTTGAATCTGAACGAGTCCGGTTCGGTCCGGACTTTCTTACGTTCACGCTTCTTCTGGATTTTAATCCTCCGACATCGATTGTCGTGAAGAAACTGGGAATGGATATGCTGATCGGGTTGAGGGAGGAATACCCTGAACTTGACCTTATCCGGATCAAGATTACAAACAGGTCCGGCGCGGTTATCTATGGTTATGCCGAATTCGAAGACAATACCCTTCGCTGGAACCAATAATTAAAGAGCTGATGCGAGAACCTTTTGTCGACAATCTCCAACCCGCTTCCTCCACTAGCGCGAAGCGCGTCTTTTTTCAGACTCTCGGATGCAAGGTAAATCAGTATGAGACGCAGCTGTTGCGCGAGTCCTATTTACGTCACGGGTATGTGGAGGACCGGGAAAATCCCGCGGTCTGCGTGCTGAACGGTTGCTCCGTAACCGCGACCGCTGACCGGAAGTGTCTGCAGGCCGCACGCCGGTTGAAACGGCGTTTCCCGGATGCTAAAATAGTTCTTGCCGGTTGTTTCGCTCAAAATCTCAAGACCCTTCCTTTGGAATTAAACGCCAAAGACTTTTCTCTTGTCAGTCAACAGGATAAATTTAAGCTTCCATGTCTGACCGAATCCGTTAAACCGCCTATAGAGCTTACAATTAACGGATTTGCCGGTCATAGCCGGGTTTTCCTGAAGATCCAGGACGGATGCCGGAATCGCTGCGCGTATTGTATCGTACCTTATTTGCGCGGTGAGCCTCGCAGCAAGAGGCAGGATACGGTTCTGGCCGAGGTCGAAGGCCTTTTGAGCAAAGGTTACCGCGAGATCGTTCTTACCGGTATTGATCTTGGTTCCTGGGGAGAAGATCTTCCGGGGGGGCAGAGACTTGCCGGGCTGCTTAGAAAATTAATAGCTGTTAAAGGGGATTTCCGCGTTCGGTTGAGTTCATTGGAATCCGCGCGGATGGGAGACGATCTTCTTGAACTGCTTAATGAGTCTAAAATATGTCCCCATTTGCACCTTCCTTTACAAAGTGGAGATGATTCGATTTTACGCCGGATGCATCGCAGATATTCCGGTTCAGAGTTTTTAGACAGGGTTTGCCGGATCCGCTGTTCAACGCCTCGTTTGGCCCTGACCACTGATGTAATGGTGGGATTTCCCGGCGAAGATGAGAAGGCATTCTCGCGGACGATGGAGGTGGTGAGGGATTGTGGATTTTTTCGGGTTCATGTTTTTCCGTTCAATCCCCGGCCTGGAACTCCGGCGGCAGGATTCCCGGAACAGGTTTCGGGGGCGGTTGCCCGTGAACGCGTCGAGTGCACCGCTTTTATC
>JAGYOO010000047.1 GCA_018399295.1 Candidatus Omnitrophota bacterium
TAACGCGGGAGTTTCGGTTCAATATCCCGCTTCTGGCCGAACGGCTGATAACCGCCGCGGACTGGATCCTCTCCCAACCGAAGACGGTTGGAATGAACATCGGCTTGTTCGGAGCCAGTACCGGCGCGGCAGCAGCCCTGATTGCGGCGGAACAGCGGCCAGAGACGATAAAGGCGGTGGTAAGCCGGGGCGGACGGCCGGATCTTGCCGGAGAGGCCTTAGAAAAGATTCAAACCCCGGTGCTGCTTATTGTCGGCGGAAACGACTCTGTTGTTATTGATATCAACCAGGAGGCGCTGGCGCGGCTTGCCGGTCCGAAGGAGATGAAGATCGTGGCCGGAGCGAGTCATCTGTTTGAAGAACCCGGGGCCCTGGGGCGGGTCGGGGAGCTGGCGATCGACTGGTTTCGGCAAAACCTTCACCGCGCAACGGTCTCTCCGGGGATCCGGCGGCAAGGCGGATATTGATAAAAGTTTAAGGCAATTAAATCTTTACTGGAACAGGAACATGAGCCCTGCCTCGACATTTAACCGGACGGCCTATTCAGAATGGAAGCTGCCCGCTGACGATCACCCGGAAAAGCGGGTCCCGGTCCGCGTTTTTTCCTCAGATATACTTTTAGAGACCATTAGTCCGGATATTATCGAAAAAATGGCGGTTGCGGCCAGTTTGCCGGAAGTGCTGCCGGAATCCTGCCTGTTGCCCAATGCGTGTTCCGCCAGCGGAATTATTCAAAAGAGGCCGTGAGGCAGTCCCCTGCCGCGCTGCCTCAGTCCGGAGTCTACCTGCCGGCGTTGTTCCGGCCGAAGGAAATTCGGGCATATAAAGATTGCGAGGCAGTGGCCGAGGCCGTGGAGCTGGCGGGAATCGGCCGAATGGTGGCAAGATTTAAAACCGTGGCAAGTCTACAAGCTTAACGGAGGGAAAATGGATTACGGATATCAGAAAAGGCAAACGGTAACAGAGATCGGATTTGAAGCGGAAGCGGATTCCCGGGAAAAGATGTTTACCGCCGCTGCCGATGCGCTCATGAATATCATGATCGACAATGTCGACACGGTGCGGGCAAAGGTCCCGATTGTGTTTCGCCTGGAAGAGGAAAGCATCAGCATGCTGCTGTTTCAATTCCTCCAGGAACTTGTTTATCATAAAGACGCGGAAAGACTGCTGCTGCGGGTGCCGCTGGTTAAGATTGACCGGAAAAATAAACGGTTCCGGCTGCAGGCTGAGGCCCGGGGAGAAGAGATCGACCCGGCCCGCCATCTGCTGCTTAACGACATCAAGGCGATGACCTTTAATGGTTTGGAAGTCCAGAGCCACGCCGGCAAATGGAAGGCGCGGGCCTTCGCGGATATTTAACCGCTGAAAATGGCAAACCTTAAAGGCAGCCATGAGCCAGGATCAAGGGCGCAAGAATTGCTGCCGATTTTTTCCTGGGCGCTGTATGAGCTGGCCCTGAAGTTTTTCATGCTGAACATCGTTGCCCTGTACTTTGTCCGCTGGGTGACTTTGGAAAAGGGGGCGCCGGAATTCGTTTACAGCGTTTTTTTCGGGCTGTCCACTCTCGGGGTGGCAGTGATGTCTCCGGCAATCGGGGTTATTGCCGATCGCAGCGGAAGCAAAGATCGATTTTTGTTCGGATTCACCCTGTCGGCGGTATTTTTGAGCGCGCTGCTTTCCGGTGTGGACCGGCTTTATCCGGCGCTGGTAATATTTGCCCTGGCTAATTTCTTCGCTCAGAACAGCGCGGTTATTTATAACGCTCTGTTGTCGGATGTGGCCCCAAAAGAAAGGCGCGGCCTGGTCTCCGGCCTGGGGAAGATGATCGGTTATCTCGGAGCGGTGGTGGCCCTGTATCTTATCCGGCCGATTGTAACCGCGCACGGGTACCGGGCAACGTTTCTTCCCAGCGCCCTGCTGTATCTGGCGTTTTCTCTTCCCGCCCTGCTCTTTGTGCATGGGCCTCCGTCCGGCCGAACTCCTTTGCGCTCGGTTCTCCGGACAGAGAAGCCGAAACATATCTTCGTCCAGCTGAAGCAGACCCTGCATTTTCCCGGAATGCCGTATTTTCTCGCGGCAAGCTTTTGTTTCGCGGTCCCGGTCAACATCGTTCTGTTGTTCATGTCCGTACTGGCGACCCAGCTGTACGGGCTTAACGAAGTCCAGATAATCAATCTGATCGCCTTTTCCACGGTTTTCGCGGTGATTGGAAGCGGGGCGGCCGGATACCTGAGCGACCGGCTGGGCAGTCTTCGGACCCTTTATTGTATCTTCGTGTTTTGGATGTTCGGATTTATTTTCGGAGCGCTTGTCCGGCAGCCGGAACTTTATCCGGTATTAGGCGGAGTGATCGGTCTGGCCCTGGGCAGTGTCTGGACCGTGGCCCGGGCTCTGGCCCTTTCTCTTGTGCCGCGGGAAAAGATCGGCCAGTTTTTCGGGCTCTTTAACCTGGCCGGATACCTGGCTGCCGTCGCCGGAGCGCTTTATTGGGGGATAGCGGTCTTTCTGTTGCGGTCCTGGGGCCCGTTCCGTTACCGGCTGGCCTTGCTGTCGCTAAACATCTTCATGCTTGTGGCCCTGTCTTTTCTGCGCCGGATAAAACTTGACGCAGAGGCTGGTCAGTAATAGGGAGAAGGGCGTCATTGCGGGAATGATTAAAGAACCTTAATATGAAATATGCTATAATTGTTCCGGCTTAAAACCGGAGCGATTTAAATGCGAAGGGACGAAAAAGTCCGAAAATATCTGATGGCGCTGATAGTCATCCTGATCGCGGGTCTTTTGATCATGATAATAAAAGACCGCCCCCCGGCGATGGAAAAAAAAGACGGACCCGCGGATGATGTCGGCACCTATCACGAAGAACTGCGCCGGGATTACCGGGAACCGATGCAGTTTCCTTAAAAGATTATGGGTGCGAACATGAAGGCTGAAAATACTGAGTCTGAACAAAAGGTCGCGTTGTATGATGCTTCGCGGGATGAAGAGACGGTTCTTCCCAAAGTCCGCAAGCTGGATGAAGAGTGGAAACAGCTTCTGAGCCCGGAACAGTTCCGGATTATGCGCCTGAAAGGGACTGAGCCTCCGTTCAGCGGCAAATATCTTGAAAACAAGGAAACCGGCGTTTATGCCTGCGCGGCCTGCGGAAATCATCTTTTCCGCTCTGAGCAGAAGTTTGACTCCGGCACTGGCTGGCCCAGTTTCTGGGCGCCGGTCTCCCGGCTGAATGTTGCGGCCCGGCCTGAGACCGGAGATTTCTCCCGCCGGATCGAAGTTGTCTGCGCCCGCTGCGACGCTCATCTCGGTCATGTGTTCGAAGACGGGCCGGCGCCGACGAACCTTAGATACTGCATTAATTCCGCGGCCCTGAAATTCTCACCAAACGAAGCCCAGCCGCTTTAGAGGAAAAGTGAACAAAGCCCGGACCCTGTTTTTTTTCGCGATCGCGATGCTGTCCTGCCTGGCAGCGGCTGTTGCCGTTTCCCGGTCTGGAGCCGGATTTCCGGAGGGAAGCCGGGTTTTATTGATCAGCCTGTTTCTGGCCGGCTTCCTGCTCCAGCGCCTGCTGGTCACTGAAAACATTATCCAGGAACAGCGCCTGATCGAGATCGGGCGCGTAACTTCGACTTTTATTCACGACATCACAAACCCCCTGGCAGTGATTAAAAACACGCGGTTTTTCCTGACCCGGAGAAGCGGGCGCTATTTCCGGGAAAAAGAGTGGAAAGAAGAAGATCTCAGAAAAGAGTTTCAGTCGGTTTTGGAGGAAGGGTTGTCTGATATTCAGGCGGCCGGGCGCCAGCAGGAGCTGCTGATCCAGGAGGTGCGGGATATCATCCGCGGACGGGTCGTGCTTAAGTCTTCCCGAATGGAGCTGAAGGAATTTTTTGCCGGCATGCCGCAGGCCTTTCGCAAACATGTGGCGGAAATAAGGCTGGAGCTGCGATATCCGGGGCCGGTGGAACTGGACGCGGGCCGGTTCGAACGGGTGTTTTCACATCTTGTAAAAAACGCCGGAGAAGCGACCGCGGGCCAGGCCGTGGTCACGATCAGCGCGGAAAAAAAAGACCATGGAGTCCGGTTTGTTGTAACGGATAACCGGCCGGAGATGCCGCGCGGCCGGTGGCTGTTTTCTTTTGCCGCCAGAACTGTTGCGCCAAAACAGGAACTGTCTGTTGTAAGCGAAATCGTTAAGGCCCATGGGGGGAAGATTCGCGTTGAATCAGCCAAAGGCCCGGGCCGCCGGGTTATTATCGATATTCCTCAACATAAGGGAGAAGATGAGAATAAAGCTTAAGCTGACTTTTGGTTTTCTGCTGGCCGCGGCGTTGTTTGTCGCGGCGCCTTGTTTTTCTGAGCCGGAGTGGGTCCTGCTGTGGGAAGACCAGTTTAACGGCAGGGAGCTGGACGAGGCCCGCTGGCGGGTGGAAGACGCGGCCTTGATAAAGAATAATGAACAGCAGTATTATTCGCCGGAAGAGGTTTATCTGGAAAACGCGATGCTGGTTATCCGCAGCCAAAAGATCGCGCGCAACGGCCGGCAGTATACCTCCGGGCTGGTGGAGACCGCCGGAAAGTTCAGCCGGAAGTACGGGCGGTTTGAGGCCCGGGCCCGTCTTCCTCGAGGCAAGGGCATCTGGCCGGCCTTCTGGATGCTGCCGGAAAGCGGGGACTGGCCGCCGGAGATCGATATCTTCGAGCTTTTGGGGCACGCGCCCTCGACCATCTACATGACCTGCCACTGGGGAACCTGGCCGGACAAGAAACACAAAGGCCGCATGTTTACCGGCCCGGATTTTACCGCCGGCTTCCATGATTTTGCTTTAGAATGGGAGCCGCACGAGATCCGCTGGTATATTGACGGCCAGATGGCGCATCGGGTGCGGGAAAACATCCCGCATGAACCGTTCTATCTTATTCTGAATACCGCTGTCGGCGGAAACTGGCCGGGGTCGCCCAGCAGCACGACGGTTTTTCCGCAATACTTTTATATTGATTATGTCCGGGTTTACGCCCAGGAGTTTCCAAATGCCTGGTACCTGATCCATTCCGCGGACAACGGCCGGATAACGGCCTCGCCGCTTCTGGACGTTTATCCTTCCGGCATGCAAGTCACGCTTACCGCTGACCCGGCGATCGGCTATGAATTTGTCGGCTGGAGCGGAGACGTTGGGGGAGGCGAAAACCCAACAGTCGTAAAAATGGACAGGCATAAAAAAGTGGAAGCGATCTTCCGGGGTCTGTCGAATCCGCCGGCGCTGATATCAGGCAACGCGAGTGTAACGGTTTCTTCGCTTGAATCAGCCGAACTGGCCGGCGCTAATCTTACGGATGGAAACCTTCGCACCCGCTGGTCCAGCCGTTTTGCCGACCCGCAGTGGGCTTGTATCGATCTTGGGCAGGAGTATTTGATCGACGCGGTGCGCCTGGAATGGGAGGCCGCCTATGCCCGGAATTACGAGTTGCAGGTGTCGCAGGATGGAAAAACATGGAACACCGTCCGCGCCAACAACAGCGGCTGGGGCCAGACCGAAGAGATAACCGGGCTGAACACGATTGCCAGATATGTGCAGCTGTATGGCATCGAGCGGGCCACGGAATTCGGCTACTCTCTGTGGGAGATCGAGGTATTCGGCCGCGAGCCGGAAGGCCGGTAGAGATCAGACTTTGACCGGACGTTCGCTCTTTATCCGCAGCTCATTTACCACATTCTTAACTCCCCGGGTATACCGGACCGTATCTTCGACCTCGGTAAACGTCCGCCAGTCCCGCACCTGGCCCGAGAGCGTTACTGTTCCGTCTTTCACGCTGAGATCTACCGCGTTGGCATTGATCCGGTAATTTCGCTCCAGGGCCGCGCGCACGTCTTCAGCCAGGCTGATGTCTGAATACTTTTCGCCGGGAACGACCGACAGCTTATTGACCACATCCGAGACTCCGACAATCCCGCTGGCCAGTTCCTCAGCCCGCTGTTTTTGCCAGAAAGAGGGGACTTCTCCGTTAAAAGAGACCACGCCGTTCTGCGTGTTTATCTGGATGTCCGACGAGTCAATACCCGCATTCCAGTACAAGGCATTCGAGATAGCGTTAGTTATCTCTTCATCCGACGGGATCGTCATCCCAAGCGGAGTTTCCACGGTAAGCAGGTTTTCCACCTCGGTGATTCCCTCGACTAACCAGGCATCGGTTTCCGCCGATCGGCGGGCGGAGAAACTTGGAACGCTTCCGGTCAGGCGCGCCTTGCCCCCTTCGAACACCTCGACCCGGACGGTAGAAGCATCGACCCGGTCATCCCAGAAGAGCTGATCAACTATGTTTTTCTTTACCCCTTCAGCATTAAGCACGATAAGTCACCTCCCTTAAGACGTGGTTTCGCAGCTTAAACTATACGCCTCGAATTCCTCGCGCCAGCGCCGTGGCCATTCTTCCCGGTCAAAAGGGAAATCCGCCTGCTTGCCGCACAATGCCTTTTCTTCTGTTCTTCTAAACGTACGAGCCTCTTCCGCGAGTTTTTCCAGTTTTTGTTCAAACTCTTTATTTTCTTCCATGGGCACTGTCTCTTGCGCGTAGGCCTCGATCAGCATCAGATGTTTGCGCGTGCACATCTCCCGGCTGCTTTCACAGGGGCAGGTCGGATCGGTCTGATGTTCCTGGAGCAGAAGCAATTCTTTAAGCAACTGGTCGTACTGCCACTTAAGTATCGGCTGCATACGCGTCCTCCAAATTATTTTACGATAAAAAATCTTCTGAACTTAACTACCAGCCAGGCAATCACCGCCCCGAAAAAGAACGTGTGGGCCACGAACCCGTGCCAGAACTGGTTTATTCTTAAAAGCTGGGGAAACCCAGCGCTGCCCAGCAGAATATTCACCAGCCAGAGCGTAAACCCGAAGATAATCCCCTGCGCCAGGATCTTGTCGCGTTGGCCCGTAAGCTGGCCTGCCAGATACAGACCGGACACAAACACGATCCCGAAAAACATTGAAAGGATCAGGAGGACAGCAGCACCGGTCCAAAGCGCGACCGATGTGGGATAATCCGGACGCAACGCCTCCGGCCCGAGTGCCAGCGAACCGATTACGCGCAATGGGCCCAGCAGCGGCCAGCCCAGAATAGCATTGAACAGCATTAACGCGGCAGCGAAAATAATACCAGCCAGAAGGCCGGTAGTGATTCCTTCGCCGAACAGCTGTTTCGCGTCGCCTGAATGAATAAACCGCATGCTAGCGCTCCTTCCTTTAAAAATTTTTTCTCCCGTCGTTAATCTTATATCCAGGCTGATCAGGTTTTTATTGTCAGGTTCAACCTTTATATGATTTGATTCCCCGGATTCACAAAAATAATTGTTCAAGCCCTCTAAAAGAGCTATAGTCAAGACATGAAACCGAAAAAAGAACGAGAACCCAGGTTTGAGATCATATTCACCAGCTACAACCACGCGGACGTCGCGTTCGTGAAGTCGCTGCTGCAGGCACACGATATCGCGTTTTACGTAAACAACGAAAACGTCAACCTGGTGGGCAATCTGACCTTTGCCGAACCTATGCGGGTAATGGTGAGCGAAAAAGACGCGATTCTGGCGCGGGAGCTGCTGGAGGAGTTTAAGGGCCGGTATTTGAAGTTTGGGTAAACAAAGATAAAGATAGTGACTATTAGGTCATGGCTGGAGGCCTTTCCGCGGAGTAAAATAGAAATGGATAAAGACAAAAGAACTTAGTCCAGGTAAAAAACGAGGTAGTCCATTATGAGCATATTTAAAGATCTCAGAGAAGAACACGGAGATATTAAGCAGAGCCTGAAAAAGATTATTGAATCAGAGGGGAGAAATGATGATTATGAGGTATTCAGCCAGAAGCTGATCGCTCATCTTCAGGGAGAGGAAAAGTATTTTTATCCGGAGATCCAGGGCGTGGGCATGACGGATCAGGCTGAAACCGCCAGAAAAGAACACCAGAACGCCCGGCAGGTGTTAATGCGGCTTCAGGGAATGAACGGGCTCGAGGCTGACTGGCAGGACAATCTGTTTCGGCTTCAGGAGATCCTGGTCGAACATATCAGCAACGAGGAGAAAGAAATCTTTTCCCAGGCCGAGGCCCAGCTCAGCAGCGGCCGGATCAACGACATCACGGAAAGCTACCTTAACCTCAAGGCCGCGATGATTGGCACCTGAAACGACGTTAAAACCTGACTCTTGCAAAAAAGGCCGCGGATCTTCCGCGGCCCTTTTTTCCCTCGGCGAAAAGAGAAGAGATAGA